>DAHY01000024.1 GCA_002498605.1 Methanomassiliicoccaceae archaeon UBA404
CAGAACGTCTTCCAGAGTCAAAGGTTCGAAGTATAAACGGTCGGACACGTCAAAGTCCGTGGACACGGTTTCGGGATTGTTGTTTATTATGACGGCATCCACGCCTTCTTCCTGCAGAGCCAGCACTCCGTGGACGCAGCAATAGTCGAATTCGATGCCCTGTCCGATCCGGATGGGGCCTCCGCCGATTACGACCACGTTCTTTTTTGTTTCGTTTCTGAACGTTTCCGAAGAACGTCCGTAAGTGGAATAGAAGTAAGGTGTTTTGGCCGGATATTCTCCCGCACAGGTGTCCACCATTTTGTACATGGCAACGTTTCCGCTGTTCTTGCGGTTTTTACGCAATTCGAAAGCGTCGGTTCCTATGAAATCCGCAATCGAAGCATCGGTGAAACCCATCTCTTTCGCTTTTCTTATGAGTTTATCGTCCACCGGTCCGTTTTTCAGGGAATTCTCGGTGTCGATTATGTTCTTCAGCTTTATGACAAAATAATCGTCCCATCCCGTCAGTTCGGAAATTTTCTCGACGGTCCACCCTTTTCTGAGGGCCTGTCCCATGGCGAATATCCTCAAATCCGTGGCGTGTTTCAATTCGTCTTCGAGTTGGGACTCGGTGAATTCCATGGAATCCAAACCGTCAACCCCGATTTCCAGAGATCTCAGTCCTTTCAGCAGGGCCTCCTCGAAAGTGCGGCCGATCGACATTATTTCCCCGGTGCTTTTCATCTGTGTTCCCAGGTGACGGTCCACGGTTCTGAATTTATCAAAAGGCCAGCGGGGTATTTTCACCACTATGTAGTCCAACGCAGGTTCGGAAGCCGCATAGGTCATTCCGGTTATGTCGTTGGAAATTTCGTCCAAAGTGTATCCCACGGCGATTTTGGTTGCAACCCGTGCAATGGGGTATCCCGTGGCTTTGGAAGCCAATGCGGACGAACGGGAGACCCGGGGATTGACTTCTATAAGCCTGTAATCCCCGTTCTCGGGATTGAAGGCAAACTGAACGTTGCATCCGCCTTCGATGTCCAGTTTGCGTATGACTTTGATTGCCGCGGCTCTGAGGCGCTGATGGTCTTTGTCGGAAATCGTAAGAAGCGGAGCGCAGACAATGCTTTCCCCGGTGTGGACTCCCATCGGATCCAAATTTTCCATGACGCATATTATTATGCAGTTATCGTTGGAATCCCTCATAACTTCGTATTCGAGTTCTTTCCAGCCCAGAACGCTTTCTTCCACCAGCACCTGATGTATCCGGGAATACGCAAGTCCCCTTGCGCATATGGATGCGAGTTCCTCTTCGTTGTAAGCGATACCGCCTCCGGTACCCCCCAAAGTGTAAGCGGGACGGACCAGCACGGGATAGCGCCCGATGAGTTCGGCGGCTTTGATGGCTTCGGGTATGGAATGGACGCTGCAGCTTACGGGAACGGGTTCTCCGATGCTTTCCATGGATTCCTTGAACAGTTCCCTGTCTTCGGACATGGCGATGGCGTCGGGTTGGGTACCGATCAAATCGCAGTTCAGTCTTTCAAGAGTGCCGTTATCGTAAAGTTCGGAACAGATGTTCAGAGCGGTCTGTCCGCCCATGCCGGACAGAATGCCGTCAACCCCTTCTTTTTCAATGATGGCTGCCACGGTTTCCGCGTTCAAAGGTTCGATGTACACGCTGTCCGCCATGTCTATGTCGGTCTGTATGGTGGCCGGATTGGAATTCACCAGCACCGTCGAGTATCCTTCGTCCCGCAAAGCCCTGCAGGCCTGAGATCCGGAGAAATCGAATTCGGCGGCCTGTCCGATGACGATGGGTCCGGAACCTATCACCATCAGTTTTCTGTAATTCTTTTTCATCTTTTCGCCTCCTTCATTGTTTTTCCGAATTTATCGAAGAGGAACAGAGTATCGGTGGACCCGGGTCCGGCTTCGGGATGATACTGAGTGATGAGCAATGGCAGATTTTTGTGTATGCAGCCTTCGACGCTGCCGTCGTTCACGCTGGTCTGATTCACAGTCAATCCCGTTCCGCCAAGAGAATCTTTGTTCACGGCATATCCGTGATTCTGTGACGTTGCGTATACACGGCCGTCGAACAGCACGGGATGACTGCTTCCGCGGTGGCCGTTTTTCATTTTGTAAGTTTCGGCACCCAACGATTCCGCAAGAATCTGGCCTCCCAGCCCTATTCCGAACATCGGCACCGCCGAAACAAGATCTTTCAGTGTCTTTCCCGCCGTGTTTACGATTTCGGCGTTCGAGGGATTTCCCGGTCCTCCGGAAATAACCAGCCCGTCTATTTTCCGTTCGGACAAAACATCCGACGGGGTGTCGTAAGGGAATATCACAACATTGAATTTCGAAGACAGGCTGTCAATCAGCGCATTCTTCATTCCGCAGTCCAAAACACCGACGGTCATTTCTTTGTTTCCGGGAATTTCAACGATATCCTTCACGGAAACGTCTTTAAGATAATTGCAGGGCGCATCGGATAAACGGGAAAGACGTTTGACGGTTTCTTCCGGAGAGACGTCAGAACCCGTAATCGCCCCCTTCATCGCGCCGTTGTCCCTGATATGCGCAACCAAATCCCTCGTATCTATTCCGGATATCCCCGGAACACCCTGTTCCGCAAGATAATTTTCCAACGACATTCCGCCGTACGCACGGGTGGGGCGGGAACAGGCGTCACGGACCACAAGTCCTTTGACGTGCGCTTTGTTTGACTGTGAAAACTCTTCCGCAATACCGTAACTTCCGATAAGGGGATAAGTCATAACAAGAATCTGACCGGCAAAAGAAGGATCCGTCAGATTTTCCTGATAGCCGCCCATACCGGTTCCGAAAACAATCTCTCCGTCAACAGGGGAAGGGTCCGCGAAAAGATTACCTTCATATACAGTTCCGTCCCCGAGAACCAAATATCCACGTGCCATCGGGATTAAATCACAATTGAGGATGATATATAATGTCTTCCATATTTGCGGTACAGACCAAATCAAACCTTGTCTGAAAACAGACAATAAGGCCGTTTGGTGACGAAACATGATAAATCAAAGGAGTATATGATTGGTTATGCGGATAGTCGGACGCGATGCTTCCACCAACAGCATAAAAGTGATGCCGGAGACCGACGAAGATCTTTGGCATCTCTACAATGTGGTGGAAGAAGGGGACGTAGTAACAGCTTCCACCGCAAGGAGGGAAGAGAAAGCCGCGGACAAACTGAGGGCCGAACGCGGAGAAAGGAAAAGGATGACGCTGGGGGTCCGCGTGGAAAAGATAGAATTCACCGAAGACGAATTCAGACTGAGATTATTGGGAACCATAGAGTCCGGGCCTCAGGACATAGGACAGTACCATACACTGATTATAGAACCCGGCACGGCGCTTGCGGTATCGAAGGAAGAATGGAGACGAACGCAGGTTGAACGTTTGGAACGCGCCGTCAAAGATACCAACAAACCGAGAATAGTTTTCGTTTCGTTGGATCAGGACGATGCCACGGTGGCCGTGCTGAGACAATACGGACTCAAAGAAATCGCTGTCATAAGATCCGGAAGATCCGGAAAAATGTATGACGAGAAGAAAAGAGGTTCCGACGGTTATCACGAAGAAATAATATCCAAGGTGCAGACGGTGATGGAAAAAGGCATGCCTTTGGTGATTTTGGGACCGGGATTCGAAAAAGAGTCTTTGGTGGAATCCGGAAGAAAAATCGAACCCGAGCTGTTTTCGGGATGTTACACATATCATACCGGACAGTGCGGAATGACCGGAATAAACGAACTGATGAAGACCGGCATGGGCGCCAACGTTCTCAGGGAGTCGACAATAGGCATCGAAATGGAAACCGTTGAACGTCTCATGGAAGAAATTTCCAAAGACGGTTTGGCCACTTACGGTCTGAAAGAAGTCACCGAAGCGGCAACCGCGGGAGCCGTTGAAATCCTTTTGATACTGGATTCCTTGGTAAGAGACAACAATTACGACGCACTGATCAAGGAAGTGGAAACTCAGAAAGGGGAAGTGATCGTCATATCGAATCAACACGACTCGGGGAAGCGGCTTTCGGCGCTGGGTGGCATTGCCGCCATATTGAGATATGCCTTCTGAAAGCCGGATAAAAACACTTATGGAAAGAATTATTAATGACAATCATCTAACACGGTGATAGTCAATTTCCTTTTAAAGGCAATCAGCTGTGACAGTTGAGGTGATTATTATGAGAAATAAAGAAGACGTAATCAAAATACTTGGCAAAAGGCTCAACATTTGCGATACTACGCTCAGAGATGGAGAGCAAACAGCAGGCATTGTCTTCTCGAATCTTGAAAAATACATGATAGCTAAGCTGCTTGACGATGTCGGGGTCCAACAGGTGGAAGCCGGCATTCCCACCATGGGAGCCGATGAAAAACAGGCGGTCAAACACATAGCTCATATGGGTCTCAACGCCTCCGTTCTCGGATGGAACAGGGCCGACATCAATGATATTAACACAAGTATAGACTGTGATGTGGACGCAGTTGCGATATCCATGTCTTCGTCGGACATTCATATAGAGTACAAGCTCAAGAAAGACCGCCAATGGGTATTGGACAAGGTCTACGAAGCCGTATCGTACGCAAACGATCACGGATTCTATATTTCATGCAACGGAGAGGACTCCTCCCGTGCGGATTTGGATTTCCTGATTGAATTCGCCAGAACCGCGAAGGAAGCGGGCGCCGACAGATTCAGGTATTGCGATACCATAGGCAGAGAACAACCCTTCTCGGTCTATAACAGAATCAAGCGTCTGATCGACGAAACTGGCATGGATGTGGAAATGCACATGCACGACGATTACGGAATGGCAACCGCCAACTGTATCGCCGGCATATACGCGGGCGCGAGATTCGCAAGCACAACCGTCATGGGAATCGGAGAGAGATCCGGCAATTCGCCCCTTGAAGAAGTCGTTATGGCCGCGAAGCATCTTTTCGACATCGATTCGGGAATCGAAACCAAAAAGCTGAAGAATCTCGCAGAGTTTGTTTCGAAAGCATCCGGACGTCCCATAGCGGTGTCCAAGCCCTTCCTGGGTTCCAACTGCTTCTCTCACGAAGCGGGAATTCACGCGGACGGCATAATCAAAGATGCCATCAACTACGAACCTTACAATCCCGAAGAAGTCGGTCTTGAAAGATCCCTTGTCATAGGCAAACACAGCGGTCGCAACACCCTGATAACGGTTCTCAAGGACATGGGCGAGGATTTGGACAAAGACGAGGCAACCCGTCTTCTGGAAATAGTCCGACGGGCTTCGGTGCAGATGCACAGAAGCATATCCTACGATGAGCTGTATTCGCTGTACAAAGGTATGAACAGCGAAAACAACATGTATGACGATTCGGACTCCGCCTGATTCCGTCTGTATTTTTAAACACATTCGGAGCCCCGGACGCAACGAAGATTGCGGACGGCGTTCCATTTTTCATATCTCGGATTCAAACGAAGTTTTTGCGGATTGCGTTCAATCAATGATTATGATTTTAGGGTTTTCTTGCATGTTTCAGCAAGTATATCACGATTAAAACAACGAGTCCCGTGGCGACTATCGACAGATGGTCCCAGATCGGCAGCGGATTAGGTACAATCAGCAGGATAAAGAAGTCTATTATCAAAATAAGCAGTAGGTTGCTGATGCCGATGAACTTCGAATATGCGGACAGGGCGTCCGGATCCCCTTCCATATAGTGTCCGCGTTTGCGCTTTTCTCCTTCGATCAGGATTCTGTCGATGACCTTGAGACTCATCACTATGGCGGAAGTGGGGACGATCAACACTCCGAGATTGATCAGCAATGTGATGTTATCCGCGGCTCTGGCACCCAGTTCGAGATAGGATATCAAAGCGGAAGACACCAGGTGCCCGTACATGTAGAATACTATTTCTATGGCAACAATCGCAATTATTCCGGCATAAACGATTGTGGCTCTGTTCTTCACGTGTTTGACGGATTTCGTGGAGAAGACGATCCTGGAGTAAAACTCGGAACGTGCCACTTCAAGCCGTTCGACACCCGCAATAATGGGTTTCGGAGTGCGCTTTTTGATATATTCGTATCCTTCAACGCTTTTGCCGGACAGCATCGGCAGCATAATCATCGATATCAGAGCCGAAAATATGACTGCCATGTATAATTCGGAGTCGATAATTTTTGCTTCAAGCGCGGTTTTTGCTATGATGAAGGCGAATTCGCCCATAACCAACAGGCTAACGGCCGACACAACCGTGGTTTTGACGCTTTTGTTTCCTATAAAGTATGCGATGAATACGGAAATTGTCTTTGAAACAAGGAATACGATGTAGATGTAGAACGCCAGGGATAGGCTGGAGAGAGCCCCCCCCAGTTGAACCTGCAATCCCACATCTATGAAGAATATGGCCATGAAGGTGTTTTTCATCGGTTCAACGTCACGTTCTATCTCATCGGCTTTATCGCATTGGGACGTGATCAATCCCATAAGGAAGGCTCCGATGGCCATGGACAGTCCGGCGTAAGTGGACAATAACGCAAGACCGAAACACATCCCCAGCGCCGTAATAAGCAAGATTTCCCTGTTGAATTTTTCCCCCACCCAATTAAGGAATTTGGGAATAAACAACAGACCAAGCACAATGGCGGCCACCATAAACACGACGATGCCCACGATAAGCCAGATAGTCCCGGAAGCTGTGGGGGAATCTCCGACAAGGAGAGGGGACAGCATTGTCAGAATGATCACCTGACCGATGTCGTCCATCACGGTAACAAGAATAATGGTATCCGCCGTATCTTTCGGTATTTTTTTGTTGGCCCGTAAAACGATTGTACATACCGCAGTCGAAGATCCTGAAATGATGGCACCCAGGAACAATGACTCGACGGCTCCCAATCCGATGAGCGAACCCGCCACGTAACCGAACAGAACTACCAGCGGCAACTGAATGGCGGCCACCATAATCGTGAATCCGCCGCTTTGTTTCAGTCTTTTGATGTTCAGTTCCATACCGATGGCGAACATCAGCAACACAAGACCTACGTTGGAAAGAATCTGTATTATGTCGCCTTCGATTCCTTCGGGCATACCCCAAACGTTGGTGATGATGATACCTGCGGCAAGATAGCCGATTATGGCGGGAAGTCGGAGTTTGCTGAACATTATGGATGCGATACTGGCTAATACCAACATTATCGCCATTATGCTCAAAAATGAGAACTCATCCACCATACGCCATCAAATTTTGTATATAACGCAACATTTAAAAAACTGTCTAAATACGTACATTGAAAACATATAAACTCGGATTACAAAAAATCAAGGATTTTACGGCTGTTTATTCTCATTGTCGACGCAAACTTTCTTTCTTTGTTTGCCGCCGGTTCTTTTGATTTTGCCCTGATCTATCGCCCATTGAAAACTCCCGAGTTCGGCGGGAGTGACAAGAACCCTTTCCCCCTTTGTGTACTTTCTGCCGTTGACCCAGTTTTTGAACGGAGACAACACACGGAATTCATCGGCATCCATGACAATTTCCCGTATGTTGGCCATTCCTTTGCGTTCGGAATAGGTGCCCGCGGATTGTGATATTTTTCCGTTCTTGACTTCAATAGTGCCGGTGCATACCGAATCAAGGAAATATCTGTCGTGGGTTACAACCAGCAACGTTCCGTCATATTCGTTCAAGGCCTTTTCCACGGCGTGTCTGGTGGGAATATCCAGATAATTTGTGGGCTCATCCAAAACCAGCACATTGGTTTCTTTCAGAAGGAGCATTGCAAGCGCCACCCGGGCTCTCTGTCCGCCGGACAACGTGGATATCAGACGGTCGACGTCATCCCCTCTCAACAGGAGGCGGGCGAGCATATTCCGGGCTTCCAGCCTTCGTTCGGTGCCGATGACGGTGGTCAGTTGTTCTTCGGCGGTGAGATTCATATCCAAACCGTCGTGATTCTGAGCGTAATACCCTATTTTGGCGCCCGGTGCGATCCACAATTCCCCGTTGCTCGGGATTTCGGCAATCAGCGCCTTTATGAGTGTGCTTTTTCCCTCTCCGTTGGATCCGAATATTCCGATGCGGTCACCTTTCATAATATCCAGATTTATTTCGTCGACAATGGTTTTGCCGCCCAATTCCACGGAGAGATTTTTGGCGGTTATGACATTCTTGCCGGACTTCTCCGCGGCCTGTATGCGCACGGTGATGCTTTCCATGTCTTCGGGTTTCTCTTTGGCGTCCATCTTCGAAATCAATTTCTTTCGGGTTTTGTGAACCGTGGAAAACCATTGATCCCTGTGCAATTCTTCGGCAATCTCCTCCTGAGTCCGTTTCTTGCTGGAGTATCTTTGGAATTCTTTCTCCATTCGGTCTATATCAATCATTTTTTTAACGACAAAATCCGAGTAATTTCCTTTGTATTCTCTTGTTTTGCCGTTGGATATTTCAGAAACCCGGGTTACGATCTTGTCAAGGAAGTACCGGTCGTGACTGATTACCACCACGGCACAATCCGCATCGAGTAAAAAATCTTCAAGAAATTCCACCGTTTCGATATCAAGGTGGGACGTCGGTTCGTCAAGAAACAGAAGATCGCATTCTTCCGCCTGAACCAATATTCGGGTAAGCATGACTTTGGTTCTTTCCCCTCCGGACAGCGAATACATGGATCTGTCCATCAAATCGGACGAGAGCCCAACTTTGTTCAGTGCTTCCATCATTCTTCGTTTGTCGTCCGCGGCATAATCCTTCATGGATGATTCAAGCATCGAATATTCTTCGGCGACAGCGTTCCAATCCCCGATATCGCCGGAGGCCATCAAATCCTCAATATCCCGAATTCGTTTTTTCATCCGTTCAACGTATCCGTAAGGTCTTCCGAGAACATCTTTGACCGTTATGTCGGGAGAGGATTCGGCGAACTGAGGGAGATATCCGATTTTTTCGGTGTATCTCAGTATTTCCCCCGTGTCCTGTTTGAGTTCACCCAATAGAATTTTTAAAAAAGTTGACTTCCCGGCTCCGTTTACGCCAATCAGTCCGATATTGTCTCCTCTGTTGATTTGCAAATCCGTTTCTTTCAAAACTTTGACGGGACCGAAAGACTTGGAAACCGAAGATGCCTTCAAAAGCATACTTCGTCATTATTATACGTATAATATGCTTTACTGTCATAATACTAAGAAATACGCATACGAAATACGAAACAATACGATAATAATCGAAATTGTACAGAATTCAACCGAAAAACGATTTATTTTTTTGATGGATATAACATTCATCCATGAAGATTAAGCCGGTAAACCATAACCTTTATATATGAATTACAGGCGAATTGCCAAGTAACATCCAACAATACTAAATCTTTATATACTATTGACTGTAAAAATGCGCCAGTCAAAAATTTTTGTTTGTAATCATATATAAAGGTTATTATTAAAAACGCGAAGAGTTAAAATAGTACGATGCAGATAATGAATCCGAGCTAACGCTCATGCGGTTCAATCCGCAAAAGGAGGTAAGTAAATGAGCAAAAAAAGAATATTGGAGGCATCGTTGTGAGCGACTTTGCCAAAGAAAAACAGGCTATTATCGACGCGATGGTAGCATACAAAGTTCCCGGAATTCAGAAAGCCGCCGATGACGCGAAGGCTGCCGGAATGGAAGCCACGGAGATCATCGATGTGATGGGTGCCGGAATGAGCGATGTTGGAATTCTTTTCGAAAGAGGAAAACTGTTCCTTCCTCACGTTTTGAGTGCGGCCAACGGAATGACCGCCGTCGTAAAGTCTCTTGAAGCCGATCTCCCCGTTGATAAGATGGGATCCACACTGGCAAAAGTGTGCATGGGCACAGTCGAAGGAGACGTACACGATATTGGAAAATCCATTTGCTCCACAATGCTCCAGTGCGGAGGATTTGATGTAGTGGATGTAGGCAGAGACGTACCGTCAAAGGAATTCGTCGCACAGGTAGTCGAAAATGGATGCACAATGCTCGGAATGTCCGCTTTGATGACCACGACAATGACCGTTCAGAGAGACGTCATCGCTCTTCTTGAAGAAGCCGGCGTCAGGAACAAGGTCAAAGTAATGGTCGGAGGAGCTCCTGTCACACAGGCTTGGGCGGACAAGATTAAGGCCGACTGTTTCAGTGAATCCGCATCCGAACAGGTTGACAAAGCCAAAGCATTATTGGAGTGATTTTAATGGCAAAATATTGTACACGTATGGGTGACGGATCCACCGTATACATGACGAAAGAAGAAATAAAGCAAGATGTTCTTGACGGTACTGCGGATGCCGCAGACATGGGCGGAATCAAAGATCTGACCGCTGATGAAATCGAGCATCTCATTGAAATTATATGCGACACCAACAGGATTGTCGGAGTTGCACGCGGTGAAGAAGTCGTCCTTTCCTACGACGTAGGTCAGCTCGACATGACCGGAGATAACGGTAACAGCGGCGGAGGAGTTCCCGCCAGCAGGCTCAACGGTGCACTTGTGCATGAGCGCACTCTCTGTGCCGATACCTTCGAATTGGCTCACTCGGACTACAGCATCAAGCCTGTAAAACCGGTCATTGCCAACGAAATGAACGACATGGAAGTTATCCAGAACAACATAATCATACCCTACTTCTACGGTGCCATGCCCAACATGGGATTGTACTACAGTCCCGACGGACCTTACGGAAATCCGGCTGACCTTATGAGGCAGTTCAAGATTGACGAAGCTCAGGAGCAGGCCGAAGCCGCCGCCAAGCATCTCGCCAGAGATATTCTCTACGTCGCAACCAAGATTGACGACGCGGGATCCGACGGTTTCAACTTCGATACCACCGCATCCGCCGGTGACGCCGACTTTGTCGGAACACTTACCGGTGTTGAACAGCTCAGGAAAGAACGCCCCGACATGAGCATTATGCTCGGAATGGCAGGGGAAAACGTTATGGGTATCCACGGAGAAATCGAATACGACGGAAAAGTTGTTGCGGGTCTGTTCCCTCACCAGCAGGTTGCACTTGCCGAAAAGGCCGGAGCAAACGTATTCGGACCTGTTTCTAACACAAACACCGGTAAGAGTCTCGCATGGAACCTTTCACGTGCCGTTACTTTCGTAAAATCGTGCACCGATGTATCCAGCCTCCCCGTCCATGTCAACATGGGTATGGGTGTGGGCGGAATACCGATGTCCGAAACACCGCCTCTCGATGCCGTTACACGCTGCAGCAAAGCTATGGTGGAAATCGCAAAAGTTGACGGTGTATAGGTTGGAGTCGGCGATCCCGCCGGCATGTCAATCGCTCACTTCGTCGCTTCCGGTATGGGAGGATTGAGAACCGGAGGAGACCTTGTTGCCAGAATGCAGTTCACCAAGAATATGAAAGTCGGTAAAGCGAAAGATTACGTCGCGAAGAAACTCGGCGTCACCGCTTTCGATCTGTCCGATGAATATATTCTGAGAGAGCTTAGGGAAGATGTCGGAATCGGCGTACTGACCGGAGTTCCCGGAACACCTAAGGGAATTGCTGCCAAGATGAACATTGAGGATCTTCTCGGCATCAAGATCAACAGCTGTGAGAAATTCAGAAAGTATCACGCGAAGAGGTAAAACAACAAACTACAAAGTCCGGGTTTTGCCCGGACAAACTAATTTTCTTATGGTCAATTGAGCACTGGACAGCCTAGGCTATGCAAAGTGCCGATTCAGACAGGGAATACAGGGGGAAAATAATGGAAGCAAATTCCGTAAATGAAAATAATATGAGCGTCGATGAGATAATCGATCAAAGACGAAAGCAGGATCACAAAAGGCGAGTCCTGCTTGGGTACACGATGGCTCTATTCTGTGCTGTGTTCTGGGGACTGTGGTACATCCCCGGGGACATGGTGTGGACACTGGAACCTTTCGTATCAATGCAAAATGAAATCACCGCCCTGAGCGGTAGCGAAACAACATCATTCATGGTGTTCGCCGTGTTCATCACAGGAATAAACGCACTTCTTGTCGTGTTAGTTCTGGGAGTATGGAACCTTTGGATGGGCAAGTTCAGCGAAATGAAGAGAACCTTTATGGAAAACAAGGCTGCAAACAAGTGGTACTTTTTGGCCTCTATCTGCGGTGGTACAGCGGTTCTCGGAAGTTTCATGGCTATGGGATTCATCGGAGGGGCGTTCGCGGCGGTAGTCGCGCTGTTGTATCCGGTTATCGGATCCTTGGTGTCAAGATCCTGGCTTGGACAGAAAATATCCAGACGTGCTATGATTGGTATCATGGTGGTCATCGCAGGTGGTGTCACGGCTTATGCCAGCGGCTTTGTTGCAGAACTTTCCGGCGGCAATTTCCAGATTTGGGGATTCGTCGGAGGTATCATGGCGGCAGTCGGTTGGGGTTGTGAGGGATGTTTCGCCGGTAAGGCATTGGATGTCTCCGAACCCGATGTGGGAATCCACATGAGATTCATTTATGAAACACTCATTTGGTGGGTTATCGCAATACCGCTTCTCGCACTTATGGGATACCCGATGTACGATTATCTCAAGTATATCCTGGACCCCACGCTGTTGGTAATCCTGATTATGCTCGGATTCACATTCGGTTTCTGTTATGTTACCTGGTACAAGTCCTTCCCGCTTATCGGAGTGGGGCGCGGTCAGGCGGTCGGAAGCCTTTATGCTCTTATGGCTGTGATTTTCATATTCCTGTTTACCGGAGTCAACCCCGGATGGTTGCTCGTACTCGGTGCCGTAATCGCAGTTATCGGAGGAGCGATAATGACCTCCGAGGGAACCGAAGAAATAGCCAGCTTGCGTGAAACAGGGGAGGTTGAGTGAAATGATGGAAGGCAGACCCGTAAAGTTCCGTATTCTTGAAATTTTTGCTGATGAAGGACGTCTTTGGAATTATGAAGTCATGGACATGGTTGCAAAAGAGTACAAAGACCGAAGCAGCAGGTATGGACGCCGATCTACCAATTGGACGCTTGTCGAACTCTCCGCTTCCGGTTTCATAGCCGAAGTCGATGCAAAACTCAACGATAACCCTGAGTACGGTACCGGGGGCTTGTCCATTAAATACGGACTTACCGAAATCGGCAGAGCGGAACTTGAGCGCCTGAAGGGAATTGTAAAACCGAGGTGATGGAACATGATAGATATGAGTGGAAACTGGGCCGCGGCCGTGGACTTCTGCGCTAACGGAATAATCCCCGGATCTGAATATCTGTGGATGATTGTCATCGCAGTAACTTCTGTGGCGGGAATGATTGTTTCCAAATGGATGGTCAGCAAGTTCTGAGCATCGGAAATATTTACCGGCTTTCAAGCCGGTAAAAACATTTTACAAAATATTTCAGTCAACGTTTAGAGGAATGGGTGGAAAAATGTCAGAAAATTCGTCTCAATTGAAGAGAACGATCAATTGGAAACAAGGCATGCTTATTGCTCTTGGTGTACCGATTTTGATTTTGCCTTCGATTGGGTATACAGCAGGGTATCTGTGGGGATTCTCCATAGTACTCTGGATACTTTCTGTTTTACAGGGATTCATTCAGAACTCCGCATTCGGAGAGATGACAACCGTATTCCCTGATGCAACCGGATTGCCCGGCTGCGCTCAGAAAGTGTTCTCAAAAGAAAATGATACAGATTCTAAATACGATCGCGGAAAATTCATAGGCGCGTTCTGTGCATGGTGTTATTGGTTTGCATGGACGCCTGTTGTTGCGATATTCACATTGACTATCGGTGCATACATAAGAGGATTCGTACCGGATTTGGCCGAAGCCGGAATCTGGCTCGATCTTTTGCTCGGACTGATTATAGTTTCGGGCATGCTGTTGGTGGGAGCCCGCGGACTTACCGGAGGGTCGGCCACAGCACTTATACTGGCTCTTATATCGCTTGTGCCGCTTGTAATCATTTTGATAGCTCCTATGATTACCGGTCATTTTGAATTCTCAAACATAACTTCCGGCGGAAGCGGACTGTTGCCCACCGGATGGGATTGGAAATCAGGGGATTTGGTGATATTCTTAGGACTCATGGCGATGGCGCAATGGAGCGCCTGCGCCTGGGAAACCGCGGCGGTTTACGGTCCTGAGTACAAAGAGCCCAAATCCGATGTTCCCAAGGCACTGTTCTCCTGCGGTATCATCTGTCTTATGCTTTATGCATTGACCCAGATATCCGTGGTCGGTACATTGGGTATCCCGGGTATCGAAGGTGCACTTGTCGATCCGCTTAACCCTATGGCACAGTTGGTTTTCGGTGACGCAGGCCGCGTTGTCGCAATGATAATGCTGATCTGTGCAATGCTCATGATTATTCAGACCGGTTTCCTCGGTTCGTCCAGGACACTGCACTCTATGAGCATGGAAGGCAATCTGCCCAAGTGGTTCTCCAAGACCAACGCACGCGGCAATCCCGTCAACGCAATGGTTTTCGTCAGCTGCTTCAACCTGATTCTGATTACAGTAAACAGTCCGGTTGCGGTGCTGGCGGCATCATCGTTGGGGTATACCCTTGCGGTGGGAATAGCATTGGCCGCATATTACAAATCTAAAACATCTGAACGGTTCAAACATTTGGAACGTCCGTTTGCTATGCCTAACTGGTATCGCTTTGTGGCGTTAGGGATGGTGATTTACGAAATTGGAATACTGCTTCCGTGTTTGGTGTACTTGAACATAACTGATTACGATGCCGTATCGGTGATAATCGGTGTGATCATACTCACAGCGTTTGTACCCATTTGGCTGTTGACTCAGGACTATCTCAAGAAACACGAATCAGAGACTACCTCCTGATTGAAACGCAAACAAACGGGGCGCAAGCCCCATTTTTTTTAACAAACATTTAAATAGTTATTTTTTTAAAAAGTCTAAATTTAATAGTTTTTAGGCTAAATTAAACCCTTAATTAACTATATTGACAAACGTTAATATATAGAAGAAGAGATATCGACTATTAACTCTGGAATGAAGATTGATTAGGTTATATCCATAATCATCCATCATTTTATTATGCGATTCCCGGAATTGCAAGAGGAAACCGTTTTCAAGGAGGGAAAAGTTTGACCCAAAAAGAATTGAATGAAAGGGCAAAAGCGGCCGTTATGGCCTACGACATGAAAGCAGCAGCAGAAGTATCGAAAGAAGCTGTTGCCAACAACGCCGATTTGGTAAACCTTATTCAGGAAGGTTTCACCGCAGGTATCCAGGAAGTTGGAGATCTGTATCAGGCAAAAAAACTGTACCTGCCTCACATTATGTCGGCAGCAAACGCAATGAACGCCGGAGTAGAAATTTTGACTCCTGAGCTTGAAAAGGCCGGAAAATCCGCCGGCGAAGGTCTCGGATCCTTCGTCATATGCACCATCGAGGGAGACATTCACTCGATCGGAAAAGATATTGTGGCCATCATGCTGAAGGTAGCCGGATTCAACGTTATTGACCTCGGAAGAGATGTTCTCGTCAAGAAGATTGTCGAAGAAGTCAAGAAAGTTAAACCCAAGGCAGTCGGAACCTCTGCTCTTATGACATCCACCATGGTTAACCAGAAAACCTTTGAAGAGCTTCTTAAAGAGGAAGGCATCAGAGAGGGCGTTCTCACCAACGTCGGCGGAGCCCCTGTCACACAGCAGTGGTGCAACGAAATCGGAGCAGACGTATACTCCGAAAACGCCAGCGACTGTGTCGAGAAAATGGTAGCAAAGGTGAAAGGCTGATGTAAATCGGGCGCAAGCCCAAATATTACTAGGAGGAAGAAAATGACAATAACACATTACCCCGGAGGTAAAACTCTTAAAGGTGCATCGTTGGAGTTCTTCTCTGACAGTGACCTGAAGAAAATCGACCGTGCAACCATGGACGTTCTGTCCACATACGGTATCCAGGTGTCCGATCCCGAAGGTCTTAAGGTTTTCGCGGACGCGGGATGCGAAGTGAACATGGAAACCCAGATGGTGAAAATACCCGAATGGGTCGTGCGCAAAGCAGTGGCAACCGCACCTTCCAAGTTCTATCTGTACGGAAGAGACGAAAGCCGCACCCTTGAACAGGAATGTTGCGGAAAAGTTCACTTTACATGCTTCGGAACCGGTATCCAAATGTGCAGATACCTGGGTGACGGAAAATACGAAACAACCGACTCTGACGAGGAAGATCTCGCAAACTGCGCAAAACTCGTTGACTGGGCCGAAAACATTGACTACTTCTCGCTGTCCGTTTCCGCAAGAAACTGGGCCGGAAAAGGCGCTCAGGATGTTCACGAGATGTACACATCCATCAAGAACACCACCAAGCACTTCCACCACATCGACCCTGTCGCAGAGAATGTCAAATACTACTGGGATATGGCAGTCGCATACTACGGCGGAGACGCCAAGATGGCAAAAGAGAAGCCTTTGTTCTCCATGCTTGTTTGCCCCACAAGTCCTCTTGAGCTGAGCTACAACGCATCTCAGGTTATTATGCAGGGTGCAAGATACGGAGTCCCCGTTAACGTTCTCAGTATGGCTATGGCCGGAGGATCCTCATCCATCCACCTCGCCGGAACACTCGTTACGCACAACGCAGAAGTCCTTGCAGGAATCGTTCTGTCCCAGCTTGTGGCGCCCGGTGCCCCCGTATGGTACGGAAGCTCCACCACGACTTTCGATCTTAAGCGCGGAACCGCACCCGTCGGATCCCCTGAGCTCGGATTGATCAGCGCATCCGTCGCAAAACTCGGTCAGTTCTATAATCTGCCCGTTTTCGTCGCAGGCGTATAGTCCGACGCGAAAGTACCGGATGACCAGGCAGGTCACGAAAAGACCATAACCGGTATACTTCCGGCTTTCGCAGGTGCCAACACAATCTACGGTTCAGGAATGCTTGAACTCGGAATGACCTTCTCCTTGGAACAGCTCGTTATCGATAACGATATTATCTCCATGATCAAGAAGGCCATGGAAGGCGTGGTTGTCGACGATGAGACTCTTGCCATTGATGCTATTAAGTACATCGGTGTAGGAAACGACTTTATCGGTCACCCCTCCACCATGGACAACATCGATGTTCCCTCCGACCCCATGATCATTAACCGTGACATGCTCGGAGACTGGGAGAGAGCAGGCAAGAAAGATCTCGCCACCGTTGCTCACGAGGTTGTCGAGGATGTACTCAAGAACCACAAGGTTGCCGAGATACCCGCCGATCGCATGAGTGCAATGGAAAAAGCTGTCAACGCAGCTGATGAGGCCTTTAAGAAGGGTGCTTAAATGACCGACAAAAAGGCAATTTTGGCCGATCTTGAGAAAGCGGTCGAAACCTGGAATGCCAAACTGGCAGTCGAGGCAACCAACAAAGCCCTTGATGCCGGCATTTCCGTTTCCGAAATCATCGGAGACGGATTGGGCAAAGGAATGGAAGTCATCGGTGACCGCTTCGACAAGGCCGAGATATATCTGCCTCAGGTCGTTGCGGCTTCCAAGACCATGACCGCGGCCCTCGAAATCCTTCTTCCCAAACTCACTGCGGGAGAAGGTTCGCTCAAGGCAACCGTCATCATGGGAACCGTTGAAGGAGATATTCACGAAATCGGTAAGAACGTCTGTGTCGCCATGCTCCAGGGAGCCGGATACAACGTTATCGACGCCGGTTGCGACGTATCCCCTCAGGATTTCCTCGACCTCGCTGAAGAACACGGTGCGGCGGTTCTCGGTGCTTCCGCACTGATGACCACCACGCTCGAAATTCAGAAAGAGCTCGTTGAGGCAGTGAAGGAAATCGAAGCCGACTACAAGTGCATTGTGGGCGGCGCACCCTGCAGTCCGTCCTGGGCCGAAGAAATCGGAGCCGACGGCTACTCTGAAACCGCGAACGACATAATGGGCCTTGTGGCCTCCCTTACGGAGTGATTCCTATGGCAGCTGAAAGACCCCTTACTGTTTGCGATGTCTACGAGAGATTCCTTAAGGGTAAAAAGATGGACGAGTCGGAATGGGATTACAACGTAATACCCACCAACGCCACTGCGCTCAAGGAAAAATACAAACTTGACTTCGGTACAAACACAATACCCGAAGACAAGGAAGTCATGAACAACCTGTTCAACGCAGGCCTTGAGATGCTGGTCACCACCGGTTACTACCTTCAGGACATGGGCCGTACCATGAAAGTCACCGAGGAAGAAGTTTGGGAAGGAATCAAAAAGACTCCCAAACAGCTCATCCTCGGAGAAGGAAGAGACATTGCAAGGTTTTACCCCAGACGCGGCAACAGCCCCGTAAAGCCCATCATCCAGGGAGGCCCCACCGGATCTCCCATCTCGGAAGATATTTACGTGCAGGTTATGCAGTCTTACGCACAGGAAGGAGTTGTCGACGCAATGGTCAACGGAGTTCTTACCACTGTTGAAGGCAAGAAACCCAAGACCAACACGCCCTATGAAATACGTGCAACCATGGCGGAACTTCGTGCCACCAAGGAAGCACGCACAAGGGCCGGCAGACCCGGCCTGAGCGTATAGGGACCCGAGACTCCCCTGTCCGCCGGAGCCCGTCTCTCGGCAGACATGACCAACGCAGGTATGAGGATCACCGATGCTCACGAATGCTCTCAGCTCAACGAGCTGAAAGTCGATATGGCGGCTCTTATCATGCTGTCCGGATGGACAGTCGAGGGCGACACCATAATGATTGAGCAGATGCCGATCTTCGGAGGATACACCGGCGGAATAGAAGAGACAGCAATATGTGACGTGGCCACAACTCTGGCTTCGTTCACACTGTTCAGCGGCAACTTCCACTTGGACGGACCCATCCACATCAGATGGGGAACCACCACTTCGAAAGAAACCCTGCAGATTGCAGCTCACGCCGCCGCGGCCATCGACGCCAACACGGACCTGCTCCTGGCTAACCAGTACTACCCCATGGCAGGACCCTGCACAGAAATGTGCTTGATCGAAACCGCCGTGCAGGCCATGTCCGATACCGGATCAGGCAGAGAACTGCTTTCCGGTTCCGCCGCCGCAAAAGGTGTCGTTCAGGACAAGACCACAGGTATGGAAGCCAGAATCATGGGAGAAGCCGCCAGGGCTACAGCCGGTATGAAAGTTTCCGAGGTTAACGAAATCATCGCGAAACTTGTGCCGACCTACGAAGCCAACTACACCAACGCACCCGCCGGAAAGACCTTCCGTGAGTGCTACGACGTGGTTACCGTCAAACCCACCGCGGAATACCGCGAGGTTTACGACAAGGCCGTTCAGACTCTCCGTGATGCCGGTCTCGACATCAGGCGCTGAAAGAAACCAAAACACTTTGCAGGCTTTAAGCCTGCATTCTTATTTTTTTTAATTTTTCGATATATTTCCGTTCTTTTATTTTTAGGTTCTTTGAAAAACAAAAAATCGGTATTTTTACCGTTTGTAAATCATTTATGGAAATTTTCAACGGATTACGGTCTGAAAGTTCTGTTGTTTATGCAAAAACTATTATAGAAGCCTTCTGTATTTAAAATTTAACCGTTCACTTAGACGTTGTAAATTATCTCCGGAGGGATACCGTGAATCAGTCGGAATTGAATGAAAAAGCAAAGCAGGCAGTCATATGCCATGATGTGGAGGAGGCCGTATCCGTCGCCAAAGAAGCAATATCTTCCGGAGCCGACATCGTGAATCTTGTTCATAACGGATACACGGAAGGCATAAGAAAGGTCGGAGATATGTTTCAGGAGAAAAAAGTAAACCTGGTTCAGATAATGGCATCCGCCGAAGCCATGAACGCGGGAATAGATATTTTAACCCCCGAGTTTAAAAAACAGGGAAAAAGTGCGGACGGTGACATCGGGAGATTTATAATTTGCACCGTACAGGGAGATATCCATTCCATCGGAAAAGACATTGTCGCGGTTATGCTGAGTATTTCAGGGTTTGACGTCATCAATCTCGGCAGAGACGTGCCCATCGAAGACCTGATCGAAGCCGTAAAGGATTACAAACCGTTGGCGGTCGGAACTTCTGCGCTGATGACATCCACTATGATCAATCAGAAGATAATCGAAGAGGCACTCAGGGAAAAGGGTCTGCGGGACAAAGTCATTACCAATGTCGGCGGAGCCCCCGTGACACAGCAGTGGTGCGACAAGATAGGCGCGGATGTTTATTCCGAAAATGCGTCGGAATGCGTCAGTAAAATACTGTCGATTCTGGGTTGAACAACAGCTTTTTTCATCATCCGGAATATTCCCGAAAACTTTTTAAGCGTAACCTCCGACACAGATCGGATAAAAACTTTGCCGTTATGGTTACGGCATGCACTGGCACAATAAAATTTTGATTTTTTTGCAGGCGGAAATTCAAGAAAAAATCTTATGTGTCCCCGTTTGCGTGCGACAGTTATTATATGGTTATAATCATAACTCCAACCGCGGATGGGGGACGGTCCGGTGACCAGCTGGCCTCTAGAGCCTCGCTAGCGGGGTTCGACACCCCGGTCTCTCGCCATAACGGAAAAAACGTGATTTAATGGTCATTCGATACACAGAATCTCAAGTACAAAAATTAAGGGAATACGGCGACGGTCCCGTAGACGAATCTGAATTTTCTGACCAGGGCGAAAGAGACAGATCGTTCACCAAGCTTATGGCCGCCGAAATTTCCGCAAACAACTTTGACGTCAGGGATATGATAAACAATCCCGGTGGACACGATTTGGTACAGTTGGAAAGAGATCTCAGCAAAGCACTCATAGATTTGGGATTCATCGAAGTAAGAACTCCCACCATGATGTCGAAAGCTGCTCTTGAAAAGATGACGATCGATGAAAATCACCCCTTGTACAGACAGGTGTTCTTCATTGACAACAAACGCTGTCTCCGGCCGATGCTGGCTCCGAATCTTTACTATTACATGCGGAAACTCCGCGATCATACCGACGGTATAATCAGATTCTTCGAGATAGGTTCCTGTTTCAGAAAAGAATCCCACAGCGGAAGACATCTTGAAGAGTTCACTATGCTGAATCTTGTGGTACAGGGTCAAATGGACGATCCCATGGCGGAATTGAAAAAACTGATTCGGGTCATGATGGATGTTGTCGGTTTGGAATACGAAACGGTCAGGGAAGAATCCGATGTGTACGTTGAAACCCTGGACGTTGAAGTCGAGGGTACGGAAGTCGCTTCCGGAGCCGTCGGACCTCATAAACTGGATGCGGCGCATGACATTCACGAGCCGTGGTGCGGAGTGGGTTTCGGCCTCGAACGCCTTCTGGCTTTGAAAAACGGTAAAAACAGCGTTCGCAAAACCGGGCGCAGCCTGACGTATTTGAACGGGCGGAAAATAGACTGAGGTGGTTCCACGGATGTGCAAAAAATATTAGATAAGTCGGCAGCCGGGGAAGAGCTTACCCTGAAGGATGTTGTAAGGCTCTTCAGCGCTGATCCGGAAGAACGGGAGTTCCTGTTCGAAACTGCAAGAAAGATAAGGGACAGAGAATTCGGAGACAAAATATTCACTTACGGATTTGTGTATTTCTCGACTTATTGCAGAAATGACTGTTCTTTCTGTTACTTCAGAAGAACCAGCGATTTGGAGAGATACAGAAAATCCGTGGACGAGATTGTCGAACTGTCGAAGAATCTCCGCGACGCGGGAATAAATCTGGTGGATCTTACTATGGGAGAAGATCCTATGATGTACAAAGACGGATGTGCCAGATTATTGGAAATCATACGTGCGGTGAGAGAAGCCGTCGACATAGGCATAATGGTTTCCCCCGGAGCGGTACCCAAAGAAGTGTTTCCCGAAATGAGAGAGGCCGGTGCGGATTTCTACGCATGTTATCAGGAAACTTACAATTTCGATTTATTCAAAAAACTCAGGCTGGAGCAGGATTATCAAACCCGCATAGACGTCAGAAGATGGGCCAAAGAAGCCGGTATGCTGACCGAAGACGGAATGATGACCGGACTCGGCGAGACTCTCGAAGACAGAGCCGATTTCGTGATGAGGATGGGCCCTCAGGGATGCGAACAGATCCGTGCCATGACTTTTGTGCCTCAGGACGGAACTCCGATGAGCGAACTGAAAGCCCCCGATTCAACGGCCGAACTGCTTGCGATAGCAATAATGAGAATCATGTATCCCGACAAAATCATCCCCGCAACCCTGGACGTTGAAGGCATATCCGGAATGGTGGACAGAATCAACGCCGGAGCAAATCTGATAACTTCAATCGTTCCTCCGAATAAAAAACTCGCGGGTGTGGCACAGCACGAATTGGATATAGACAACGGACACCGTTCCGTCGAGTATGTTTTCAAAATTCTCAGGGATATCGGCAAACGTCCCGCCACGAACGAAGAGTTCCGCGAGATGATTGAAGGGAAGAGAAAGGAGCTGGGAGGTTGCTAGAATGAGACTCGCGATAGTGGGCGGAGCCCTGCAGGGCATGGAAGCGGTCTACCTCTCAAAGATAGCCGGATTTGAAACCGCGGTTATCGACAAAAGGACAAACGCCCCCGCTTTGGCGCTGGGAGACGAAACATACATCATCGACCCTACGAAAGATATCGATACCGCGATGAAGATTTTCGGGGACTGCGACGCAGTCCTTCCGGCATGCGAAGAACTGGATTTGTTAAAGCTTCTGAATCTTCGTCTGAACGAAGCGGACATCCCGTTCCTGTTCGATCTCCATGCCTACGAATTGTCTTCATCCAAGGAACGTTCCAACGCCCTTATGGCAGAAATCGGCGTTCCTATGCCGTTACCCTGGCCGGAGTGCGGTTTCCCCGCCATTGTGAAGCCCTCATGCCAAAGCGGAAGCGTCGGCGTCACAGCCGTAAGGAACGAGCAGGAACGTTGGAAGGCTCTTTCGAAGGTTGCGGAACTGAACGATATGCCGATCGTTCAGGAATTCGTATCCGGAAAAAGTGTTTCCATAGAGGCAATCGGAAACGGAAAGAAAGCCCGTTCATACGTGACGACCGAGGTCGTTCTTGACCGTAACTATGACTGCAAAATGGTTAGGTGTTCCCCGGACATTCTTTCTCCCGAAGAAGACGGTTTGCTGAGGGATGCCTGCAGAAAGACCGCGGAAGCGATAGGACTGAACGCATTGATGGATATGGAGGCCATCAACACGTCCGACGGACCCAAAGTGCTGGAGATAGACGCCAGAATTCCGAGTCAGACGCCGGCGGCGGTCGAAGCCGGCACCGGCATAAATTTACTGAAAGAGCTTGTCGAATGCAAACTCGGAAAACAGAAATTCGAATCCGGCCGTCAAAGAGCCGGAATATACGAACACTATGTGTTCAAAGACGGTATTCTGAACACCTGCGGAGAATCGGAATTCGGACATGTGTCCGATCCCGAAATCCTATCGGGGCTGTTCGGTTCCTATAAGACGATAACCGATTACCAACCCGGAAAAACCGAATGGCGGGCTACGGTAATCACAAAAGGCAGGAATATGAAAGACGCGGAAAAACGGCGTCTCGAAGTTCTTGACCGCATAATAGACGAGACCGGGGCAAAGACATTTTCAGACCTTGGTCCGGAGATGGTTTAATGACAAGACTTACCGAAGAGATGATAATCGATCTTCCCGAAAACGCAAGGGAACGAAGTAAAAAACTTAAAGAACAAATAGGAATGGATCTGAAGACTCTGGCTTTCAAATCCATAGGCGAGAATCCCGATGATTACGATTTTTCCGATTATTCGGTCGCATCGGTGCCGATCACCGCCGGATTGGGAGTGATAGGAGGATTCTCATTAAGCGTGAAAGCCATTTTGGAAGAGATGGGATTCGAATGCTTTGTCACAACCGAACCGGATGTGGACGGATTCTACGAAGCTCTGGAAAAAGGGGCGGATATTATATTCGTTGCCGACGACAAACGTTTCCTGGCATATAACGCAAAAACCGGAATTTATTCCGAAAACGTTTCGTCCACCGCGGCGGGATATTCCGAAGCTTTGGACATTGCGTCCGGCGGACTGAAAGGAAAAGACGTTCTTGTGATAGGCGCGGGACGGGTGGGATCGGAATCCGTCAGATTATTGGTGTCCAAAGGCGCGAAGGTCAAAGTTACCGACATAGACTTCGGGAAGGCGAAAGACGTTGCGGCAGAATACGGCGCCGCGGCTCTTTCGAACGTAAGCAGGGCGATATCGGAGCATAAATACATTTTAGACGCGTCTCCCGGACTGATACCGGGAGAACTGATTGTCGAAGGCGCGGTGATATCCTCGATGGGCATTCCCTACAGTTTCGATGCCGAAGGCGAAAAGAAATCCGATATGATAATACATGACCCACTCAATATAGGAACCGCCGTAATGGCGGCCAAATGTGTGGCATCCCCCAGAAAGTAAAGGACGGAGAATATGACGAGATACGGAATAGCATTAGACATAGGGACCAGCGGTCTGCGCTGTCAGGCAATCGATTTGGACACAATGGAGACACTGGCTTCATCAATAACCCAGCGTCATCCCATTCCGGGGATGAATGTTATCGACCATGTCAACTTTGCCATTAAGACGGGGGTGGAGTCCGCCACGGGTCTTCTGATAAACGCAATCAATGCATTGTTCAAAACACTGAACATCGATTTGAGCAAAGTCGAACATGTGGCTGTATGCGGAAATCCTTTCCAGTTATCGCTGTTTCAGGGAATCGAGATAAGAGATCTTGCTTATGCCGGCAAAAACCTGCTTGAGACTCTCGGAGTCACGCCCCCCAAAAGGGACGGAGCCGTTCTTTCGGCCGCCGAAGTGGGATTGGAGGGAATGCCCGATGCCAAGGTAACAATACCTCCTGCCGTAAGACACGAGATCGGCGCCGATGCCATGGCCATGCTTATGATGACCGACGTTCTCAAGGAAACCGAACCCTGCATAGTGGCGGATTACGGTACGAACGCCGAAATGGCTTTGGTTTATGACGGCAAAATCATAACGGGTTCCGCCGCGGCGGGTCCCGCCCTCGAAGGGCAGGAAATCGAAAGGGGAATGCTTGCGGCCCCGGGAGCCATATCGGACGTAAAGTTCACTCCCGAGGGTTGGGTATGTACGGTTTTGGACGAAACAATGATGCCCCGTGAAGGGGACACAGTGGAGCCTATAACCGGCAAGACTGTGAAAGAGGGGTCCATGCACGGGAAAGCGATAGGAATCACGGGAACCGGCGTTGTGGCCGCATTGTATTGCGGTTTGAAGACCGGGCTGGTGGTTCCCCCCAAGATTTTTACCGAAAACGGTAAACTGCATCTGCAGGACGGCATAGACATCACGTCCTCGGACATAGAGGAGGCCGGCAAAGCGATAGGAGCTTTGAGAGCGGGTTTCCTTACGCTTCTGAACGAAGCGGGTATGTGGGCGGGAGACGTCAAAAAGGCTTACATGTCCGGCGCATCCGGACTTTACGTGGATGCGAAGAAAGCTTTGGCAATCGGAATGGTGGTTCCCGGAGTTACGGACATAGTTCAGTTCGGAAACACCTCCATAGGTTTGGCCCGCAAGGTTGTCATGGGCGAGATGGATCTTGAAGAACTGAGGGAAATGGCCAAGAAACTGAGGGCGGATCACTGTATGTTCGCAACTTCCGGTATGTTCAAGGACATTTATTCCATCGAGTTTTCGCTTTGGGTGCAGAACATGCCCATGTCGGAATACAACAATATGCTTGATGTGTACGATATTCCGCCGATACCCGATCCGGACGAGAATCCCACCGTTGTAAGAATCACCGAAAGGGATTTGCCGGATACGGAAAAGATACCCGTGTTTGTTCTTGAAAATCCGGGTACTATGCTCAGGGGCATAGTCAGGGATTGCATATACTGTCATAAGTGCGAACGGGTCTGTCCCGAAGGCGCGATTAAAATCACCAAGGAAGATGACGGCAATTACGCAAACATCCGCACGGATCTCTGCGGGGGTTACGCCTGCAACAGATGCGAACGCGAATGTCCCGAAGAGGTTCTCGTTTACAACAGTCTGAAAATAACGGATGAATGAAACTCATTGATTTCATTCGTTGTTCAAACAAATAAAACCACTTAATTTTTCTAATTTCGTTCAGGTCGATTTATCGAATGATTATGCCGGACACTCCCCGGCATTCCCGCAGAGCGGGTATGATTTCGGAAGGAATCTGACCGTCAACGACTATGATCAAACGGGAGTCTTCGCGGTCTCCGCTGTCGCTTACCACGGCCTGTCTCACCGACAGGCCCGCACGGTAGATCACGAAAGTGACTTCGGTGAGTATTCCGGGTATTTTGGCGTCCGTGGGGACTATTTCCAACACGGAGCATCCGATGTCGGATGCGATGCCGTCAAGCAGGAGTATCGGCCTTAATTTGGAAAATAAATTATCCAATTCTTTTTCTCCGCTCATTTTTTCAAGAACGGATCGTACGACCCGGCGGTCCACGCCTGCGGATCGGGCAAGGGCGGAATCTGTTATTTCGATGTCTCCGCAGAACGCTTTGCCGTTGACGCAACTGATACCGTATCTGAGCATTATATCGGCGACTTTGGCCTGAGAAGGATATCTGTTGAATTGTTCCCGGATTCGATCCATGTTTTCGGAATGTATTGTCTGTTAATAAATCATTCACAAGCGTTGGCGTGTTAAAGAAATTATTTTAATTCGATTCAGATAGAAAACCGGATATCACTTAGATGTAGCTTCGAAGGTAATATTGTATACAAAGCTTACCGGCTGATTAGTTCCAATATAATTATTATCAAGTTTACCGATGAATTTCACATATAAGGTGTTGATTTCTCCGGGTGTAATGGTAATATTGTCGGAATCCGAAATTACTGTTCCCGTACTGTTTCCGTATCTGTATTCGAATTTGGAATCCATGTTGTACGGGAGCCCTTCGAGATAGGTGCTGCCGGTATTCAATTTGTATGTGACACTTGCAGACAAGCTGATGCCTGTTGCGTTAGATTGTGTGGCATCAATTACTATTTTCGAACTGCCGAGAGTGCGTTCACCTCCGAATATATAGTACGAGGTGCCAATTTGACTGTATTTTATTGAATCAATACCAGAGGAGAACTCGCCGGAAGCAAGAAAAGAACCGTCATCATCTTTTAATACGATAACAAGTCCGTCGCTTTCAACATTATTTTCAAAAACATCGACAGAACTGACTACGCCTGCATATCCCACACTCATAAGAAGAGCACTGCTAAGCAGTATGGTAATTATGGGTACCAGGTATCCGGTTTGGCTTTTTATGCCCCAGCCTTTGTCGACTTTCGTCATATCGATTCTTTCTGACAGTTTTTTTATGATATTCACTATTATGTGGTGAGTCAATTGTTTGTTTTAAATAAAGTTAAATTGACGGAGTTTATGCTCCGTCAATTTTTTGTGTTTATCCAGTGCTTAAGGAGTAGTGGGCGTAGCAGATAGTTTCACGGGATATGTAATTGCTTTGGGCTTATCAGAGTCTAAATCATCATCAACTAATTCGTATTCTTCATTCTCGAGAGAGAGATACAGCTTAACGACGAATTCATTATTGTTATCTGACGTTATAAGAAGCTCAACACTGGAACCCGTCTCAGGTATTATTTTTTCATCTTCGCCAATTGCCACCTTTAAGACTGCCTTCATTCCATAAGGTATCGCTTCATTCAAGGCATCCTGATCACAGGTTAACGCAACCTTTGTGGCTGTTGATCCGGTGGCATCGATTTTAAGGGTGGCTTGACCGAAAACCGTTGGACTGAATTTATTTACGTAATAACTCGTCTTGGGACCATCATCCGTCATTACAGTACGAGTACCCATATTGAGGCGAGTGCCATCTATACTGAACTCACCTTCACTAATGTGGTCCCCTGAATTGGTAAGAGTCAATACGAGGACATCTGTTTTTACATCATTATTATTAACAGCCACACTGCTTACACTCGCTGCGTATCCTGCTCCTATAAGAGCGACGACACAAAGCAACAATGTTGCCGCCGGAATCAGAAGTTTGCTCCCGTTTTTTTCACCAGATTTGTATTTTGTCATTTTTACACCTTTTTAAATTAAATCTATATTTTTTAAGTAAAAGGAATGAGGTCGACGGAAAAACCGCCGACCTCGCTCATTGTTTAGGGCGTGGACTCTGTGGGCTGCGCTTTAAAGGCTACGGAATATGTGAATCCTGCATTAATATCATCGAGTTTAACGTCTGTCTGCACACAATTTTCCACGGGAATTGTAACATCCGGTATGGGGTTTTCAGCTGCTTTAAATTTAATCCAAACTTCAAATTCACAATTAACTGTCTTATCATCACCTGTTGGTTTATTTACTTCCATAACACTTTCTGTAATTGTTAAATCCTTTGCTTCATCATTGATTTTAGTGATTTTTATTTCAAATGTAAAGTAGTTAGCTAGTGCCTCAGTACTGATAGCCTCGGCAGTTAAATTGATTGAATCTAAATTGATTGAATCCTTTTTAAACGAAGACAAATCAATCTTTAAGTTACCAGCTCCCACTATTATATTTTCTTTAACATAGAAAGCACTTTTATCATTGATAGTGACCTGACCAAAGTCAACTTCTTTGATAACCCCTCTGGCAATTGCACCCGCCGTTGATGTTTCATCAGTACCTGTCAGTGTGAGTTCTATTGCATCTCCGCCTATAGCGTTTTCTGTATTTTTTGCACTGCTTACGTAGGCTGCATAACCGGCTCCGATCAATGCGGTGGCGCACAGCATCAGTGCGATTACGGGAACCAAGAGTTTCTTGTTCCTTCCTTCATTCATATTTATTGACATATTTTCAACCTCTTTGATTGGTCGCGGTTATCGGCATTCTTCAGAAAGTTCCGGTTGAAACAATCTTCGGGATACGTCAAACTAAACTCTGTTAACACCAAATATAGCCACGCCGTATATAATAATATTCTGTCCATGTCCTTTACGAATACGTTAAATGTACCAATGGCGGACACACGTCCGCCTGTAAGAAGTTTCATCACGGAAGATCCGCAGGTTCAACATAGAATGTTATGCTGAATGTAGGAGCTTTTTCACTTGCATCCTTGGGTTCTCCGGCAGGCTTGACATTGTTGCCGATAAGCTCTATGTTAAGCGAAGCTTCTCCGTTTACAAGAGTAACTGTAATGGAGAATATGGCGCCATCGGGAGCCGTTTCGTCATCAATAGCATTCAAAGTCTGACTGTCTTTAATCGAAGTTCCCGTTACATTACAAGTGGTATCTCCGCTTCCGTCGGTCCAATCTATGGTATACCATACCTTCACGGATTCCTGAAGATTGTTCTCTGCTTTAATCTTCAATATGGCTTCACCCAGAACTACATTTTCGTATGATACAATTCTGTAGTTTTCTTTTATACCGTTTACGTTATCGGAAAGAAGAATCCAGGCTTTGTTTCCGGTGGCAAATCCACCTGCCCCCAATGGTTTTACGGCATTATCATCGTCTACGTAATTGAATCCTGCGGTAAGCCCTTCCCCGGAAATCACGTTGCCGGTATTCTTTGCACTGCTTGCGTTCATCGATGCGTAACCCACTGCAATCAATGCGGATGAGCACAGCAGCAACACCACCAAAGGCACCAGGAATTTTTTTCCTTTGAACTGTCCGTCGTTTACATTTTCCATATTATTTTTCTCCGGGCTTATTTAACGGTATCAGACAACATACCCGACGCATTGCCAGTTTATCGCAATACCGCAGATATTATTGTGAGAATACGATGGATATATTAACCTTGTTATGTTTTATAAAAAGAGTACTGTGAATATATACGTCGATTGCAGAATTTTCAAAATGATTCTACGTGTATTGTTATATCGAAAACTATCAGATCCGGTTTGATCGGAGATGATACGACATTCGGTATTTCGCCGGTCAGAACGAAGGTGTACCGATTGATGTCCTCAACTTCAACAATCTGCGAAACCTCGTTTTCCGAAAGCGAAACATCGGTGCCGACAATGCCGAGTCTGACTGTCATCCCGTATTCTTCGACGGGATCCACGGTTTTCCAGGTTATGTCGAACCAAATCCTTACGTAATTGATACCCAGGCTCTCATCGGTTTTTATATTGAGATTCGCCCGGCCCAATTCCAGCGACTGTATTTTCACGTTATAACGTGTTTTTTCGTCGTCGCCGTCTTCCGACGAGGTGGTATAGGATATTCTGCTGGCGCCCTCGCCGTTGTTCGCCGCTTTTGAAAATCCTCCGGTGACCATGAGGTTGCCGCCTTCGTCAACGAATTCGGCATTGACTTTGTCCGAGGGTATTATCGCGGAATCGTTATCCACTAAACCCATCGAAATCGAATATGTTACGGCGGATATGCCGATTATACACAGTAGTATAACAAGAACTGCCAGAACAGGCTTTTTTCCCCGTTGGATACTTTCATCCTGTGTTGCCACCTTTATCTCCGCCTTCTGCGTATATGTGAATAATTTCACGTACGCTGTATATGATTACGACTGCCAGGGCTATAATGACAATGCCCCGTACCGCCTGTTCCTTGGCCAAAGACACAAACATGCCGCCGTAAGAAGAAACTCCCACGACCTTGCCGATTACGGTTTCGGAATAAACAGAAGGATCGTTGGACGGATTGGCATCCCCCTTCGTGATAAATTCATATTTGTCGTTTCCCAGATCGATGATTTCAACCACGCGGTGAACAATCATTCTGTTGCCGCGCTCATATGCCAGAACATCCCCGACCTGTATGGTGTCCATATCCTTTTTGTCGATGTGTTTTACCATAATCAGGCTGTCGATGGGTATTGTGGCTATTTCGTAATCGGTTTTCTCCCCGTCCATGGAACCGGTTATCACAAGCCGCATTTCGCTGTCTCTGAAATCGAAAGAATCGCCGTTGAAATCGTATAAGGAGTATAATCCGGCTCCGGCTAAAGTCACGACTATTATAGTCAGTACTTTGATTCTTGCTTTATCTTTCTCTTGGCCCATTTATTTCTATACTCCTGCGTAAAATAAAGTTTGATATTTCTTCTAATATATATTAACGATGTTACGGTATACCGACTTTTGACGCATACCGGAGCCCGGCAAAATACGGAGCCACACATATGATTATCCGATCCTGTCAGGTTTGAAACAATATGTATTTTCTCAATCTGTTTTTCAACATTCGGAATAAATAATTAAGAAAAAGTTTGATCGGTGTGCGACGACCTTATTTCGAAACCGGGAATTGCGGTAGCACTTCCTTGCCGTTGGCTTCGTTCACTGCCTGACCGAGTCCGGTGTACATGGCAACAAGTCCCAGCACCATTCCTACGGCGGCGGAGACCTTTATGACATCGGGATTTTCAAGCACTGTGCCTATGGCAAGACCCAGGAACACTATGGCAAGAAGTCCGAAGACGGCCTGCAATGTTCTTGTGGTGTTCAAAGTTCCGAAGAACAGCGTGAACGTCAACAGGAACCAGACAAAGAAGTACATTGCCTGAGCTCCGGCATCGGGACCTGCGTATCCAGTCGCACGGGCCAGATTCATGAATGCAAAAGACATCCAGAACGCTCCGTAAGACGAGAACGCCACGGTTCCGAAGGTGTTGCCGTTACGGTATTCCATTATTCCCACGATTAACTGCAACAATCCTCCGCAGAAGATCATCATGCCCCAGGCCAGCCCTTCGGTGGGGCGGGCCGTGAAATCGTAGAACATGACCAGCAGGGTCGTCATTCCGAACGCAATGAGTCCCAATGCGCCGGGGTTGGCGAATTTATTATCCGTCATCAGCAGGTCAAAACCCAACTGAGTTATAAAATCAACGGTTATACCAAACGTCAATCGACGTAAAATTAAAGTTAAGAGGTTTGGTTGAATGTTTCGGTCAGGCTTTGTTTATGTAACTCTTCCAGACTTTTTCCAGATCGTCCCTTTGCAGAGTTTCCATGATGTACTCCGCAAATTCGTCTCCGGTGGCGCCGGTGTCCCTGCCGGTCATTTTGAGTTTTCTTTCAAACTGACTGCAGACGTCCAGGGCCATGTCCAGTTTTCTGCCTTCTTCGGTTTTGCCGATGTGCGTCATCATGAGGGAGACGGCTTTGATCATGCTGCTGGGATCCGCATACTGCCCTCTGCCTTCGGCAACCATTCTGGGCGCGGAGCCGTGAATGGCTTCGAACATGGCGTATCTCTTTCCGAGATTCGCGCTTCCCGCGGTGCCCACGCCGCCCTGAATCTGTGCGGCTTCGTCGGTAAGTATGTCGCCGTAAAGGTTGGGAAGAACGAATACGCGGAAATCGCTTCTTCTCTCTTCGTCCAGAAGCTTTGCGGTCATGATGTCTATGAACCAGTCGTCCCACTTTATGTCAGGATAGTCCTTTGCGACTTCTTCGGCGATGTCCAGGAATCTGCCGTCGGTGGTTTTGATGATGTTCGCTTTGGTAACCAGGGAAACGTATCCTTTGTTATTTTTCTCGGCGAAGTCGAAACCCGCTCTGATTATGCGCTCGGTTCCCTGAGCCGTGGCAATGCAGAAGTCCATGGCCAGATCTTCGGTGACGTGAACCCCGTCGCTTCCCAGGGCATAGCCGCCTTCGGTGTTCTCCCTGAAGAAAGTCCAGTCAATCCCCAGTTCGGGGACGGATACCGGCCGTACGTTGGCGAAAAGATCCAATTCTTTTCTCATGGCGACGTTTGCGCTCTCTATGTTCGGCCAGGGATCCCCCTTCTTGGGGGTGGTGGTGGGTCCCTTGAGAATCAGATGACATTTTTTCAGTTCTTCCAGAGTGTCGTCGGGAATAGGCTTCATGACCTCCACTCTGCGTTCGATGGTCAATCCGTCAATCTGACGGATTTCCACTTTGCCCGCCTTGATTTCGTCGGCAAGCAGATATTCCATGACCAATTGGGCGGATGCACAGATGTACGGTCCGATGCCGTCTCCTCCGCAGACTCCTATGATAAGTTTGTCCAGCTTTGAATAGTCGACCCAATCTCCTTCGTTTTTGAGGCGTTCGACTCTTTCAAGCTGCTCCCTCAGGAGTTTGCCGTAAGTCTCCTGTGCGGCCTGAATTGCTTTTTCATCAATCATCGGCACCGATTATATTACCCGTTGATAAAGTAGTTTCTGATTGTATCCCTCAATACCGCAATCCGGGGGCCGTCGTATTTATTAAATTGCCGATGAACCGAATACATTTCTTTACCGGCGTTCCGTTTCCTGAATTGTATCAAAAAGCAGGAATTATTCGAATCGGCGGGGTCCGGTAAAGATGCGGGAAACGCCGCCGGTTAAGGCATATTTTAACCCTGTCCACACATCGGAACCCGATGAATATTCCGGGGAATCGGGTTCGTACGGCATAGGTACGGAAACATCGTCGATTGCAGTAAAATACTTCAAATTAAACGCCTGAATTGCTTTTGACAACGTTTATATTAGAAGTTCTGTTGCTCTCTACGATACTATATGATATTTAACAAATTGGCTGATGCAATCATAAAACATCCAAAGCAAATAATCATTGCATGGATTGTTCTCATTTTGTGCGCGGCCCCCTTGGCGTTGAGTGCAAATGACGTACTTAAGTACGACATGCAGGATGTCGCCGTCGATGATTCCGAATCCATTATCGGATTGAAGATAATCGGTGAAAAGTTCTATGAATCGGAAGTATCCATGTCGGACAGTCCCCTCATAGTTCTGCAGACCGACTCTCCTTCGTCAGAGGCGGAAAAAGGATTCCAGGATATCAAACGGATGCTGGAAGAGGGGTTGGGCAACTACACCGACGATGAAGGAAACCCGAAAATTGTTCAATTGATTTATACGGGCATACTGTCATCGGATTCCGACAACGGCGCCGGATCTCTGGCCATTATCGCCACGGTTTACAACCCGGATTACAAAGGTGTTTCCTCCGATACGCCGAACTTCAGGGAATATATTTCCGGGGTACTTGCTGAATATTCCGAAACCGAGGAGTCCATAGGCATCAAAACCTATCTTACGGGATCCGCGGCCATGGGATACGACGTGGAAGCGGGTGTCATGTCCGATCTGGCAAAAATAGACCCCGTGACGATTCTGCT
>DAHY01000029.1:0-1620 GCA_002498605.1 Methanomassiliicoccaceae archaeon UBA404
CAGCACGCCGTCAATACCCACTTCGGGTCTGGTGTATCCGACAACCCTTGCATCAAGCAATCTCAAACCGTCGTCCGTAAGAATCACATCCGGCTTCAGTTCTTCAATATCGGAATTTAAGTCATCGATGCCGTAATTCTCGGCAAAGGGTATACCCAGGTTGCCGTAACGCGATCTGAGACTTTCTTTCCATTTGTGTCTGGGTCCCATGCCTATTTTAATGATTTTCATATTCAGATCATCTATCACTTCCAAGAGCCAGGATATATCCGTGGTAAATCTGTTCTCTATCAGGACCGTTTTTCCTTCCAATTTTTTCTTTAGCCGTTCAATTTCGGAACGATATCTTTGCTCGCCCCGCGAACATACGCTTTCCGCAAGCTCCGCGATATCGAAAACCTCACCTATTTTTTTATGGAACGCTTTATATCCCTTCAGACCCACAGGCAGAAGTTCTTTCTCGATTTTGATACCTGTCTTCAATTCTACCAGACGGACGATGTTCTCGGTTTCCGTACTGTCTCCGGTGGCGAAGGACATTTTGCCCGATTTCAGGTTTCTGACCGAATCCAAAGAAGTATCGTACATAAATCTGCAGTTTATCCGTATACCCAGTTCGGAAAAAAGTTTCTTTATTTCACCGTCAGGATTGGTTCCCCGTCTGAACAGATATCTTTCGGCTATGGTGTTCACGGTCATGTCTTCCGGCAAAACTGTTTTGTCTACAATATCCAACATGGCGTCCGCCGAGGCAAGATACCCGGCTTCCATGTCCCCGGCTATGTTTCCGTCGACTTCGATCACTCTGAAATACAAATCCGGATATTCGTTGCTGATCGCATTCACGGTATCGATGGCGTTGTCCCCTATGATTCCGGACACGCAGGATGTCACGATGAAGAAGTTTCTGTGACCTTCAAGTATCAAATCCCTGATTTTCTGTTCAAGAGACCCGGCGCCTCCGAATACGGATACGGTATCGTCCATTTCCGTCGAATACACCCGTATAAACTTCCGGTTCGTTCTTCGTCCCCTTTTGATTTCCGCGATGTCTCTCATTGACGAGATAAGGTGAGCGCAGCTTCTGGGTCCGTGCACTATGGTGATTGCATCCGAAACCGAAAGACATCCGTTGACCGCCCCGGTGGCGGCACATGAGAATATAATTCTGTTTTCGGTCGTAACTCTTTTTTCCGGAGGCCGTCTCATACAGATCTGACACGCATCCGGTTCCGGTTCGGTATTTTCATTTTTTTCAATAACCCGTTCGCCTCTGGCTATTATACCCATCTTTGTATCGTCAAGAGGTTTGGATTTCAGAAGTTCCACTTTTCCGTCCTTTATGTCCGTGATGTGAGTCGCAATCTTTTCGAACTCCCTGGAAACATCCGAATCCGGATAGAGTTCGGCCACCGTTTTCCCTAAAGCTTCCGCTTTTGCAAAAAGTTCGCTTCTAGGTATGGTTGCTATAACCGGCAATTCAACGGCTTCGGCAAACCGTTCTACGATATCGTACTCGTTTTCCATGCCTCTGCGGTTAAGTATTATGCCGGCAACCCTGGGAGAACCTTTGTCAAAGTTCTTTATTCCCTTCAATATGTTGTTGGCCGCATATACGGA
>DAHY01000029.1:1789-6500 GCA_002498605.1 Methanomassiliicoccaceae archaeon UBA404
TATGTTGTTGGCCGCATATACGGACATGAATTCCCCCGACGTGACAAGATACACCCCGTCGGCGTATTCGTTTCTCAACGGAACCGCAAACCCTCCGCAAACCACGTCACCGAGTACGTCGTAAAGTTTCACGTCGAAGTCCAGGTTTTCTATGCCGAGATTTTTCAATGTTTCGAAAGTGCTCAGTATTCCTCTTCCGGCGCATCCCACCCCGGGTTCCGGACCGCCGGCCTCTACGCACTTTATACCTCTTACTCCGTTCAGCACGATATCTTCAAGACGTCTGTCGTAAGGCGGTGTCTTTCTGAGATAATCGAGAACGGTGTTCTGTTCGCGGCCGTTCAGGAGCAACCGTGTGGAATCGTGTTTGGGATCGCATCCTATCTGCAATACTTTGTTATCTCTTCCCGCCAGTATGTAGGATATGTTGGCGGATACCGTGGATTTGCCTATTCCGCCCTTTCCGTAGATGGCCACCTGAATCAAAATAATACTTCCTTTCAAGTGGAATATACGTCCAATCATAAAAAGATAGCAAAAATTTTCTTTAATATATGGGGATTGTTGTCCTAAATACAGTGTGTCGTAATCTTATTCGATGATTATATTTAACGTTGTTATTTTTATTCGGTTTGTTTGAAATTTAATAAAAAATCCCGTATGGCAGATAAATGGATAACATTCTTAAAAATTTAAAGAATATATGTTAATTTTAATATATCCAGATTTATAATTAAAATATAAATAAATTACATTTATTGAATAAATATGATATAATTTTTCCTTTATATCTATAACACGCTTACTATCCAAGGGGATATCGCCCCAAAATCTGGTGGTACATATGAGGCTTAAATCTTTGTTGGCGGCATTGGTTGCTATTGCGATGATTACCGTTCCTTGTGCGGCGGTCGTCGGGGTACAGGATGCCTATGCCGAAAAAGACGACGAAACAGAACTTAAAGTCGGCGATGCATTGGGTTTCGGCACATCCTTTGATTCGCTGGACGGTTTAATCAGTCTAATTATGGGTTATCCATACGATCCCGAAGAAACCGGGGACAATGAAGACGACGATACACTTTCTGAAATATTGGATATGTTCGGGTCTTTCGATTTTGAAGTAATAATCGCAGGCATTGCCGAAGTTGTCAAGGCGGATAAAACCGGATACGAAATCGAGTTCGATGCAGGAATAAGCGTAGATGCCGGCGTATGCGTCGATGTAGAAAGTCTGGAATATTTATATGAACAGATATCCGAAATGACGCCGAAAGAAGGCGTAAATCCAGACGATTTCCAGAGTGGGATTGATTACATTCTGGATATTCTCTCAATGATTTTCGGTGACGGAGAACTGTTTATCGAACTTAACGGAAAGGTTGCCGCAACTCTTCACGGTAATATAAAGTTCAATTCCGATCTTGAAGCAACCCGGGCCAACATGTCTTTTGGCGCAATGGGCAAAATCAGTCTTGAAACAAACATAGATTTAATTTCGACAATGGAAGGGTTGGAGGATATATTCGGCGGCGTCCCCGTGAATACGGATTCAGAAGGCGACGGGGATGATGAAGACAAAGATCCCGCCGTCAAGTATTTGGCCGACGGAAAAAGAGATGTGTACAGTCTGACATTGGGATTGTTTACGGATGTCGGCACATACGGCAATAATATATTCGTAACGGAAGAATGCGGAAGCGAGGCCAGATCGTTTATTCTTTTGGATAATGCGACCTATGTAAGCGGCATGTACCTGTATATCGACGCCCCGGAAGATTTCTTTGATTTCATAAAGAATGAAGAGGAATTCATCGGAGATCTCTTCGAAAATAACGATTCGAAAGAGGCGGGTTACACGGATTTCGGGATGGGCGATTACGGTTACACCAAGCTTTTCATAATCTATGATGGGCGTGCGATAGTTTACGCACCAATCGGAATGGACGATTTCATAGATATCAAACTGCCGATTCTGAGTGATGCCGGCGAGGTCGAAGAAAAGTCATGGTCCGTACTTTTAATTGACGAAAGCAGTAAGAATGACATTCGCGACAAGCTCAATCGGATTGATGATGTATCCGACAGTATGACCTCTAAGCTGAAACCCAAGGTTTCCGTATACACTATCGATGAAGGATCCGAACGTGAATTGTACGATACTTCCACCGTTTTATTCAACGGAATCGCCGATTTGCCGGTTTTGGAGAACATTACCAGAACATTCGAAGGCGAAGAAACCGAATATCAGTTTATGGGATGGTGCAATGACGACGGGTTTAAGTGGAATCCATCCTGGAAAATAAAGGCCGATTTGGAACTCTACCCGATGTATTCAGAGATATACACGGATTTCAGCCATATCGATCCGAACGGTTCCACGTATGTGAAAATAGACATCAATGATTTGGAAGACGTCAGTCTCAATTTTGATTTCACGGGTGTATTGCAGGTCGCAGTGTACGACGGAGACGATCTTCTTTACGTTTGGAATGTGCCCGGAACCGACGGGAGCGGGGAGATAACCAATTTCAAGGTCGAATCCCTGACCGGAGGCAAACTCTTCAATAAGGCCAAGAAAGAACTCGGCGGAGACATACTGTATCTTGATTTCAAGTCTTCAGGAGAGACTCCTCCCGGAACGACTTTCAGTTACTATGTCGGCGAAGAATATGCCAACGGCACGGTATTGAACGTATACTTTGTGATCGAAGACGACGAAGGCAACTTCCTCGGATTGGATTCGGTCGGTACGGCAACGGTGATTGACGGCATGGCAACCTTCGACATAAATCACTGTTCGGGATATGTCGTGTCTCTGTTCTCTTTCCTATCCGACGACGATCCGTCGGGTCTGAAGACTTACATAATCTATGTTGCAGTGGCGCTTTTCATTCTGGCCGGTGCAGCTTTCATTATGAATCGCAGAAGCAGCCGAACAAACCTTTAAATGCCGGGATAAACCCCGGCACTTATTCTTTTTTAAGCCCAGATATAGTTCTTAGGCAACCTAAGTGCAATTCGTATTCTCTGTTGGATTCCCGTTTCAGTTCAGCGGCCTTTTTCTTTAAAAAAGATGCTTGTTCGTTATAATCGGAAACCATACGTTCAAACTTGATACGGTCGGATTCAGCTTTCTTTTCCTTGATGCGCATCCCTTTTGCCGATTGGGAATACATATTGATCTGATTTTTTTCATTGCTGAGGTTCAGAGCATTCTTTCCTTTCCGTTCGCTGTAACGGTTTCTCCAGGATTCGGCTTCTTTTTCAGAATCCGAGGCCTCTCTGGAACACTCGTCCCTCATTTTTGCGGAATTCGATGCCCTGGAGGATAAGCCCTTGACCTTTTTGACCAATGCGCGGTGATCGTTCATCATCCGTTCCGATTCCTTGGATAATTCTTCGGCTGATCTTCTGTGTTCTTCAGCCAATCTTTCCAATTCGGCCAACTCGTCCATGCCACCTTATAAGCACTCATAATTTAATTTTGTGCGGAAAAGTGTATATCTTCCGTTGTGACTGACAGTCCGTATGTCTGACGAAAATTACAATAAATGCAGATCCTGCCGTTTTTGCATTCACGCAAACGAAAAATGGGTGTGCCATTTCACCGGTGAAAACAACGGTCCGGACGGCAGCTGTGCAAAGTACCGGCCGGGACACTGCGAAACCTGCAATTTTTACAGTATCGAAGACGGGAAAGAAATGTGCAACATGAATTCCAGGGAAACCTTCGGATTGGATGTTTGCTCTATGTACGACCCCGGATATTCAGGATGAAGATTTTCCGCCTTTGCGTCTTTCAACCGAGTTTTTGACGCTGGCTTTGGCTTTGCTGTTGCCCGTAAGGACGTTTTTGGCCGATTCCGGAATGCCCAGCATGACTATGTTGTCCGTTACGCCGACACAGGATCTCATTTCTTTCCTGACGTACGAATAAGAATTTTGCAAATTACCGATAACGGCATTCATGATTCCGGTGATTTCGTACAGATTGTCGTTCACGAATTCGTCTCTGTTTTTGAATTTCTTGTTGCAGCAACCGTTGTTGCACGCAAGATCTTCGTAAGCCGCATCGACTCCTCCCCGATCATCCATAAAATCGGAATATCTTACAAGAAACGGATTGTACGTCCCGTCAAGATAGTCTTCGTTCAAATCGTCCACGGCGTCCATAATGTATACTATGGCGGTAAGATGGGAAAACAAATCCGCGGTGTTCCTGCTGAAACTTCCTCCCGAGATATCGCCCAGGGGAACCGACAGAGTCTTACCGAATTCGGTACCCATTTTAACCGCATCGGTACATCCGTCCAATTCCATATCCCTCAGTTTTTTGTATCCCTTCCCAACGATTTCGTCATATTCCGGATACAATTTTTCGGCTTTGCGTATGGCGCGGTTCATGGCCAATGAAATCAATTTGGTTTTCGGGGATGTTTTGTCGTATTCGTCATCCACCAGCTCCCATTTTGTAAGCAATATGGTGTACGCCGCCATTTTCTGCATAAGATCGGATTTGGCGTAAGGGCCTCTGAAAACACAAAAGCTTGTTTTCGTGTAATCAAAGTCCATTATTTCGCCGTATACGGAATTAAGAACAATGGTGTTGAATGTCATATCGTAGTTGACGGCGGCCGTGGATATCAGTCCGAAGGAGTCTCTGAGTTCGTGACAGGTCTCGCAGTAATACCTTCGGTAATCATTAAGG
>DAHY01000004.1:0-1172 GCA_002498605.1 Methanomassiliicoccaceae archaeon UBA404
AGGATTAATTATGCAACAGAGTATCTAATAAATCACAACGCTGAATTGCATTATCTTATACTAAATGTTCAATTTCCTGAACGGAATCTACCGTTCGACCATATGGTGATTTATTACACGGATTGAATCCCATTCCGTACGTTACACCTATGAAATCGATACAACATTCTTTTGCGGCCAATGCATCGTTTATCGTATCGCCAATCATCACTATGTGTGATTTTTCTGAATTCGAACGGTTTATGCAAAATTCGATTAAATCTTTTTTAACCAGTTTCCCTTCAAAATCCGATCCTTTGACGATATCAAAATATTTCGATAAATGAAGGTGATTTAAAAGAATCGATGTATAGTCTTCTCGTTTGTTGGTTGCAATAGCCAAAAATTTTTCATTATAAAGGGTTTCTAACAAAGGAATGACCCCCTCGTAAATTTTAGCTTCAAAAAGATACTTGTTTTTGTATAAGTCACGGAAGATATGATTAAATTCGCGAAGTTCTTTTTCACCGTAATCAAATTTATCTATGATTGTTTTACCCAGTGGAGGGCCGATACAGGATTTGATTTCATCGGTAGTCATCAGCGGATATTCTAAAATTTTTAAAGCATCCTTTGTTGCTTTGATTATACCCTCACTTGAATCTACTAACGTACCATCAAGATCGAATATAATTGCAGAATACATTGATGCAAGACATCAGCTAAGATATTTTAATAACTATTTGGCGTTTCTAGTATTATTTGCCTCGAATACCGCGTATTTATCAAAGTTGTAGGAGTCGTCCCTCTCATGTTATGGAAATCCGTCTCCGATTTGCCCTAAATCTATAATTGCTCATGACTGTCTCCAATTCGTGAACTTAAACCAATGTGTAAGAATATTTTACCATGTCATGTTTTGATGATGGCTATACTACACCTGTCTCCTATTGGTAACTTTTTAAGTTCGTAACCAATTTCTTTTTCGAAGTCTTCCACGGCTTGTGATACCCCATAAAAGGTCTGTGTAAAAAAATCATGAATAAGAATAAGTCCTCTTTCATGCAATCTCGGATAGAAGAACCTCAATCCGTCGAGTGTTGGTTTATATAAATCAAAATCTAAATTTACAAAGAAAAATTTTTCACTTTCCAAACCCTTTGTTGTTTCGGGAAAATATCCTTTTCTTATAC
>DAHY01000004.1:1341-13834 GCA_002498605.1 Methanomassiliicoccaceae archaeon UBA404
CTTATACACACATTCTCAGGATGAGATAACTGTAATTGTACTAATTCCTCGCTGGTGTCCGAAAAACGTCCCGGTTTAGAATCCGAATAGCCCTTGGCATTGTCTTTAGACGTGTCCTGATGATGAAATCCTTCAAAGGTATCGAAAAGATACAGTGTGAACGTGGGAAAAAATTTGTTTATTTCTTTTGCAAATTCACCCTGATAAACCCCCCCTCAGCGACATTAACCCCGCCAGCATAATTTTTATAAAGATCGGAAAAATTTTGAAGAAAATTCACTTGGGCCTCTTTGAGTGTACTGATGTAGACCGTATTAATTTTTTCACTTGAAACTCCGACTTTTAACAATGCTTCACGTATAGAATTCATCCCCGGATGTGATGCTACAATTATTTCATCAAACATCAAATCTAAAACGGAATCTGCGCCACCGATTATAGGTATATCATTGAGTATCGCGCCTCATTTTTCAGAATCTGAGTCAAAATATCCCTTAATGTCGTAATCATTTTTTATTCTATCATAAATTTCACTTCCGCACCCCCCCAGCGCCATAAATGTATGCTGTTTTTTTCTCATATTAACCTTATCACTATGTTGTGTTATTAAGCTATTCTACCTTTTAACCGGCTTTGACATTTGCGGTGTGATTATTTTTAAAATCATGTTACTTGACTAAAAGAGAATTGAAAGGGTTTATTTTTTGACCGGAAACTTTCTGAAGATTTGATCCGCGAACTCAAGGTTTAAGAATGATTTCACACTTTACACCTCTGACATCCACATATATTTTTGCACCTTTGGTCGATTGTTCTTTCAAAAAAACGGAAATATCAGGTACAGTCTCGTCTTCTTCAGGATTTGGAACGTTTTCCTCTCTTATCGTTGAATCAGGGTGATTTTGATCTTTAATTTTCCATCTCACTATAGGCGATTTATACACATCATAATGTGAATCTTCAAATGCCACTGAAATCCTGTCATATTTATCTATGACTTCGTCGACTGATGATAACTCCCCAATTATCCTAGCCATGGCCCTTATAGCTCGTATATATATTTGATATTGATGATTAATTATCGGAATGGATAACTCAAAAATACTGAATTCATCACCTGTACTCAACTTAAAAGAGTAAGTGATACGAAGTGCTAAGACATCCTTTTGCATAATTAATCTTCGTCCGCATGGATGTTGTTCTCTGTTTGTTATGCTGAGGATTAATTATGCAAAAGGACAGTCAATGTCGGGATATTCGCATTAATCAATTGACTCAGATGCCTCAGGCTATTTTATTGGTTTTCTCAAGGATTATCTCGTTTAGATTTTTCTATTTCAACATTTCATCACTGGCACGGGCGTCTCAGGTTTCTTCACTGTGTCATTGGGTCTGCCTCTCAACAAAATATTAGATTTCATTAATTTCTGGGTTACCATCATCTCTGCACTGACTCCTTTTGTCTGATAGATGTGCTTTCCGCAAATAAAGATTATAATATCGCATTTTTTGATTCTTTTTCCCGCTTCTTTTTTCCAACCTTCGTCTATTGCTATTGAAATCGAAAAAAACTTCTATCTATAACCGGACTCTTTGGATGATTTGATTGTGAAGTTAAATTATTCTTTTACTCCAAATCGCGTTCGTAATCAAAGCTCACAAACGCCTTAACTTTGACAGTCCTGTCATTCTCCTTTCATTGAATTGATTCAACACCCTCCGTTATTTCGGTTACCTGAATATACCAGATAACCAATCATTTAAACCCAATCCAGATTATCAGTACCAAACATAACACCACAATTAATATCGATAATATGATGAAAGTCAGATTATCTATTTTGTAATACTCATCCGGAATGTTTTCGTCTTCTTCGGTATCGTTTACTTCAACAAAAACAGTTCCAGACAGTTCCGATCCGCCTGCGGAATTCACTGCTTTTACCGCAAATTCATAAATCGTATCCGGCTCCGGCAAAACATCGCAGGATGTCTGATTTTCAACCGTCTCGTACAGCGTCCACACGTCATCATTTCCTGTTCTTGCCCAAACCTCGTAACATGATAATTCGCAGCCGCCGTCAAATTCGGGCGCGCACCATTGCAGTCTTGTACATCCCTCATCGAAAATTACTTCCAAATCAGTAGGCGCACCGGGACACACAGCGACAATTGTGAAGTATACAGTTTCTTCACTCATCTCCAAAAGGTAATTATTGTTCTCGATGCTCAAAGAACCGATACTTATCTTATAATTGCCGGGATCTTCGCCGGTGACTCTTTCAAGGTTTCCCGATGTGTCTATATTTTCGGACAGGGAATACTTCAGCTCCGAATCTTCGTCGGAATATAGTTTACATTGATTCTTCTCCGGGAAAACGTAAACCGTTTTCGGACTGATTTTCCATGATACTTCCTTGGTTTCGTATGTTTTGTCTTCCCACACATATCCTTCTCTCAATGTGAGATACGCAACATAATCGTCCGCATCGGTCATCGAATAATCACCCGAAATATCGTATCCTTCTCCGGCGGATACTCCTATCTGGCACTCTCCGGTGTAATACAAATCATCAACAGGATTCGGAATTGCCGTAACAGTATGCCAAACGGCATTTACAACCAAATCATGCGCAGGCATGCAATCCGGAATTTCCGGACTCCATCTCGCGAAAAGATAACCTTCTCTTTGCGGAACAAGAGGATGAAGTATTTCGTCTCCCTCTTTCAACGCCTGGGAATCAACAGAAACACCGTCTCCCGCTTCAAAAGATATCGTATAGGTTTCTTTCACGGTTATTTCTACGGGATTGCTCCTCAAACCTTCTCCGGCAGAATTTGAAGCCGTCACAGAGAAACTGTACATGACTCCTTTTTCCAAATTTGTGATTGCATATTCTCTATCAACAAAATCTTTAGACGCGATTTTTACACCGCCTTGATATACGGAATATTCCGTTATGCTCAATCCCATATTATTCGGGGCGTTCCAGGTAAGAATCATTCCGTAATCTCCTTCTGCAACATTCAGAACCGGAGCTTCGGGAACCGTAAAAGGGATTGCCGTCAAAATTTTGCTCGGTTCTCCGGGACCGGCAATATTCACCGAACATACACAGACTTCATATTCCGTTCCGTTACTCAGATTCTTAAGCTCTGCGTTGAGTTTGTTTTCAATGAACAGTTTGACCCATTCATCATCTTCCGATTTTTTATAACGAACTTCATATCCAAGGATGGTTTCCTTATCAACGCCGTCCGGAATCTGCCATGAGACGTCTATTCGGGATACGTCGGGTATCGCAGTGAATCCTGTCGGAGAAGCAGGGGGGCTTAGCATAACTTTATTTAATGATGACCAGGAAGATCCGTCGATTTTTTTACCTTCGACGTAGTATACTGTCAAATCATCCGGAGTGTTCAGGATCCCTTTGTTTCCTATATCGGGTAAATCATCCTTGAATTGCATATATTTCAAAGAGACACAATCTTTGAAGGCTCGTTCTCCTATGAGCTTTATGTCTCGGCCGAAAATAACACTTTCAAGGGATTTACAATTTTGAAATGCTGAATCCCCTATGCGAAAAACAGTATCCGGAAAAATAATTGATATGATTTCCTGATTGCCGGAGAACGCATTATCGCCTATGCGTTTTACCGGGTTTCCATCAATAATTTCCGGTATTGTCAGGTGATTGTCGGAGCCTGTGTATCCGGTAATTTCGACCTCGTTTTTATTGTTAGTATCATAAGTAAAATCCGCGTAAGAATCTGCGTTATCGTTCATACGCAGATGTTTCTGGGATTTTTCTTCAGAATCGTATAAGTTTTCGCCGGTTTCCGTATCAAATACAAAATATGCAGAAGTGATTATCAGAAATGCGAGGGTTGCTGACATTATGAGGGATTTGTATCGCATAATAAGAATATTTTTATAACCTGATATATACCCTGTTATATAGCCTTCTAATACAGTCAGTATAACTGTAATTCTGAGTTCAAAATAACTGTAACATGGGACTTGTTATAACCGGATACGGAGTAAGTGTAACTCTATACGACAGAATTATATTTACAGGATGAAATTCGTCGAACTTAATTGCAGAGTTTTTCTACGTATTCTCTGTAATCATTGTCTTTGAATTTTACAATCCGCTTCAGTATATCTTCTTTGGAAACAAATCCTTTCTCTAACGCAATCTTCTCCGGACACCCTACGTTGATTCCGGAATTCTTTTTTGCGTCTCTTATTAGAATACCCGTATCCAACAATGAATCGAAGGTTCCGGCGTCTTTCCATTCGATGCTTTCATCGAACAGCTTTACCCTCAATTTGCCTTCTTCCATGTAGATTTTATTAAGATCGGTAATCTCCAATTCTCCCCTGTCCGAAGGCTTCAGCCTCTTGGCGTATTCGCAGACATCCCCATTGTAAAAGTACAGTCCCACCACGGCATAATTCGACTTTGGATTTTTTGGTTTTTCTTCCAGGGACAGAACGTTCATATTTTCATCGAACTCGACCACACCGAATCTTTCCGGATCTTTGACGTAATACCCGAACATCGTGGCGCCTTCATTGTTCTTCATTGCGGACAATATGGTTTCTTCCAATCCCTGACCGTAAAATATGTTGTCCCCGAGAATCAGAACCACGTCTTCGCCGTCAATCCAATCCTCGGCTATCAGGAACGCATCTGAAATGCCTCTCTGAACATGTTGAATGAGATAATCTATTTTCAATCCGAACTGGGAGCCGTCACCCAATAATTTCCTGAACTTGAAATCATCTTCCTTGTTCGTTATCACCAGTATATCCCGTATACCTCCCATTATCAGAGTTGACAACGGATAGTATATCATCGGTTTGTCGTAAACCGGAAGAAGTATCTTGGATATGGGTATAGAAGCGGGATGCAGCCTTGTTCCCGCACCGGCGGCCAATATGATTCCTTTCATCTTATTTCAGATGCCAATCATCTTACGATAATGTATAAGTGTTCCTTCCCGACACTGAAATCGATATGAAAAAATCGTCAATAGAAATAAAGAATATCAGGGGTCCTTTCGGACCCCTTTAAGAAATTTACTTCAGAACCACGGACGGATCTTTGATGAATCCGTCCTTCATCATGGCCGCAGTCAGGTTTCTGGAACGGTTTATCATAAACGTCGCTTTCTCCATCAACTCGTCCGCACTCAGCTTAAGCTTCGCGACGCCTTCCTTCTGAGCCTGCATCGCCACCGCGACCGCAACTCTCGGGAAAACATCTTTTTCGGCCATTGTGGGTATGATGTATTCCTCGTGTATTCCGTTTTCTTCGGCACACTTGGCAAGTTCCTCGGCGGCGGCCAAACACATGGTGTCCGTAATCGTTGTGGCTCTTACGTCAAGCACACCGCGGAATATCGCGGGGAATCCCATGGAGTTGTTTACCTGGTTCGGGAAGTCCGAACGTCCGGTGGCGAAAATCTTCACTCCGTGTTCTTTGGCTTCCCAGGGCCAAATCTCCGGTATGGGGTTTGCGGTTGCAAACAGAATGGCATCATCGGCCATGGCGTCAAGATATTCGGGATTGATCGTTCCGGGTCCGGGTTTGGACGCGGCGATGATTATATCGGAACCTTTGATGGCTTCCTTCATTCCTCCGGTCTTTCCTGCACCGTCGGTCTTCTGAGCCAGTTCCCACTTCTGCCTGAACGATCCTTCGAGATCCTCCCTTGCCGTGTTCAGAATTCCCTTGGAATCACAGACACACATGTTCTTGGGGTTTACGCCCACGTTCAAAAGCAATCTTGAAATCGCGATGGATGCCGCACCGGCACCGATGATTGTGAAATTCGCGGTTTCCAATTTCTTACCAACGAGTTTCAACGCATTTATCGCACCCGCCACTTCAACGGTCGCGGTACCCTGCTGATCGTCATGCCATACAGGAACCTTACAGTCATTTCTCAGTTCATCGAGAATATCGAAACATTTGGGGTTTGAGATATCCTCAAGGTTGATACCTCCGAACGAAGGAGCAATCAGTCGTACGGCTTCAATAATCTTGTCAGGATCTTTGGTGTCCAAACAGATAGGTACGCTGTCAACACCTCCGAGATACTTGAACAGCATTCCCTTGCCTTCCATTACGGGCATGGCGGCTTCGGGTCCGATGTCTCCGAGACCCAGTACTCTGGTTCCGTCGGATACTACGGCTACGGTATTCCACTTGCAGGTCAAATCGTAGGCCATTTCGGGGTTCTCGGCAATCTGTTTACAGGGTTCGGCCACTCCGGGGGAGTACCAAATGGAGAAGTCGTCAAAGGACCTGATACAGGCCTTGGGCACCATCTCCGTCTTGCCTCCGTAAAACTTGTGTAAAATCTTAGCATCCTCGCCGGGCTTCTTTGCCTTGGCAAGCATTTCCTCAACGGTCATCTCTTTGTCTGCCATTTTTTCTCCTCTATGTGTGCGTAAACTACGAAATTCGTAGTTTTAATGCGAATTGTATCCCTGACAGTTGATTGATGCTATTTATAAATAACCGGTAAAGAGGTTTTTCGAAAAATAAATCAACTCCGATAAGCGTTGAAATTTAGAACGGCATTTTCGAATATTAATTATCTTATAACTATTGGCAGGAACATTTTGATGATTGGAGATACATGAACGATTGAGGGGGACGGGTTATTCCGTATTCCTCAAGAGATACGGGTACATCAAACTTCTTCACTTTGCCCAACTTGTAAGCTACCGCACAGGATGATTTTTCATAATATTTGTCAAAATGACTTTTCTCTATCCCGGCTCCGTCTTTTGTAATATCCCAGACCTTTTCGGGTTCGCCCTCTATCACTTTTTTAACGGAGACGCTGGCTACGACCTTCATAACCGGAGCGGTGGAATATATTACAATCTCATTTACTGCTTTTTTGCACTTTACTTTTCGGAATTCATACTTTTTGGTTCCGTTGAGAATATTCTCCACATGCTCGGGATTGATCGATAATAAAATTCTTTTCATGCCCCGTTCCATCCGTATTCTATAATATGCATCGATTCGTTTATTTCCGTTCCGTAATATGGGAAACACCGACTGTTTCAAAAAGAATTATGGAAATCTTAGTAAATTGTATATCGTCATCCTGCCATTTACGAATGTGGACATTGCAACCGCCGCCAAATATCCGTTCCTGAAAGAAGCATCGGTTATAGCGGAAGAAAACGGCGCAGACATCGAATCATTGATTTCTTCGGAATCTTATTCCGTTGCCAGAAACAGAGGATTGGAACGGGTATTGGATGCTCTTGAAGACAGCGAAGTTTCTTATCATTCCCTCATGAGCGAATTTGACTGTTTGATGGAGATTATGTCTTATCCTTATGCCAGAATGCTTGTGTCCTCCGTAAACGACCGTTATCTCAACAGAAGATACGCTCTGGCGGAGTCCGTACGCATGAACGGACTTCTGATTCAGGATGATAATCAAACCGTTGCTCATGTTGCCGGAGAATTGAAAGTGAATGCGGTTGCCGACGATAACGGACTTAGGATGCATTTTTCCGATTATCTTAAATTTTCTTCCAGGATCAAAAGCAAAGACTGGAAATTGATCAACACGGAAGTCGAAGACGGATATGTCATACTGAGTCCCAAGAAATTCGATCGTGTTTTACAGAACGCACTGCAGGACAGAATAGAATCCGAGCTTCCCCTCAATCTGCCGGAAACCTTCGCATCCTATCTCAAAGACGACGTAGAGAAGGTAACCAACGCTTTGAACGAACATAAGAGCAAATACAGTCCCACCGGGGGAGGTCCCATCGAACTGGAATATATGCCTCCCTGTATGAAAGCGATACTGGCACAGGCACACAACGGCATCAATCTGTCTCACAGCGCAAGGTTTGCACTGGTTTCTTTCCTTCACGCTCTGGGCATGGATTCGCTGCAGATTCTTACTTTGTTCTCGGAGTCTCCGGACTTTGACGAGTCGAAATCCGCGTACCAGATAAAACACATTACCGGCGAACTGACCGGTACCGACGGATACACCCCGCCGGAATGCTCAACAATGAAGACCCACGGTATATGCTACAACGAAGACAATCTCTGCAAAAGCGAAAAGATGAATCATCCTTTAACGTACTACAGAATCAAATCCGGTACCGGGTGGAAAAAGGATGATAAGAAAGAGTGATTTATTCTCTTTCTTCTTTTGTCATCGCGTTCCACGTAACTACGGCTCTCTGTATCGCCGTGATGTTACCGACTACGGCGAAGTAAAGAATCATTATTTCCAGCCAGGACAACGTGAATCCGCCGATTGCCAGTATGCCGTAATCCGTGAAGGAACTCATTATGAATTGGATCAACGGAAATAATGTCATCAGAACCACGCGGTCCGCACGGCCCAGTAACCCCGCGTACAAACGGGGAGCGCCCACGGCCTGCGCCTGTGTTCCCATGTACGATGTTAACAGAACACCGACCAGTGCCGCCATACCCAGATAAGGATTGCACCATCCGCTTACCGCCACGCCCCCTATCATGAGGACGTCTGCGTATCTGTCAAAGACGTGATCCAAATAGTCGCCTTTTTTGGAAGCTTTTCCCGCAAGTTTGGCAACCTTTCCGTCCAACGCATCGAAATAGCCGGAAATTATCACCAAAATTGCACCGGGGATCAATAACCAAATGCTGTTGAAACTTTGATACAGCACTATACCTGCGATAAGTGCCAGTATCAGTGCCGCCCAAGAAATATAGTTGGGATTGACATTAATCATTTTTTTGGCAACCGGTGTCAATGCAAATTCGGCTTTGTCTCTCTGCGCGTCTAGAACCATTCTTCCATTTCCCCTGTCCAATCAACCTTTCCGGGTCTGTAGTCTCCTTGATTCTTCTCGATATCGATTATCGATTCAAACAATTCGTCAACGGTCCGTGATGTACTGTCTAGTTCATAAACGGGTATGTCCGATGAAACGGATTCGCAAAGTATAACGTCAAGTATCTCCGCCTGAACATTTTCTTTGACTTTACTTTCGGAATAATTTCTTTTTTCCAAACGTTTTGCCAAAACCTTCGGGGAACATCTCAGAACGATTATCTTCGATGATTCCAGGAAATGTGAAAGGTGTCCTTCCGCGTAATACGGTGTGCCGGCATCACGGTATTCTTTCAGGGCTTCGTTCAACTTATCGGTATCCACATCGTAAGAATCGCGGTCTTCGTCGTATTCGTCAAGCAGTCCGTTTTCTTTGATGAACTCATTCAGAAATATTACGTTCCTTCCCGATTCCCCGAGTTTCTTTCCGAGTTCGGTTTTACCCGTGCCGGGCGTTCCTGTTATGGCTATTAACATATCATGCCTTCGGGAAATGTTCCTTGGCCCGTTCGTAAGCCTGTTCCCATGTGGGTATGTTGGACATCGCGCCGCTCTTTTCCACGGTGAACGAAGCCACCGCGGAAGCGACTATCAATGATTCTTCGTAACTCAGACCTCTGTACAATCCCGCGTAGAACCCCGCGCGGTACGAATCTCCGGCTCCGGTGGCGTCAACGGCTTTGTTTCCGGTTACCAACGGAATTTTTACTTCTTTTCCGTTTATGTACGCAATGCTTCCTTCGTTTCCCTCGGTACATACCGCCAGTTCTTTTCCCGTGTCTCCGATGGATTTCAATCCGAGATGTTTCATCAGGGATTCGGCTTCGTATCTGTTGGAAAAAACATAATCGGAATACTTCATGGCTTCCGAAAGATTAACGCTGTTCCAGAGACGGTGGACTTCCTGTGCCGGATCTATCGCAATCTTAATCTTCGGATTTTTTATCTTTTTCATCAACGAAACGTAATATTCCGGCTCTCCCGTACAAAAATGGACGTAATCGGATTGGGATGCCATCTTTGTCATCTCTATTCCGATTTCCGTGGCGTATCCCTGCGGGCCCTGGAAAAACAGAACTTTCTGATCGAGTTTGGAATCGTTGACAACGATTGCCGTCGACGTATCCCATCCGTCAACGGGAATAAAATCGTCCATAATCACTCCCGATTCTTTTATCATATCGTAAAATTCGGAAGGAAGATCTTTTCCCACCAGCGCGCAGAGCGCGGTGGGCACCCCCAGTTTGGCGGCGTTTATCGCGATGTTGGCTCCGGTGCCTCCAAGGAAGGTTTTCTTTGAAGTTATGTCAACGGTTGTGTTGAGTCTGGGAAACTCCTCCACCGTCACGATGCTGTCAACGGTGACATGACCGTAGACGGAGAGGAAGGGCTTCATTGAGTTCCGGCCTCCCAGCCGCCCAGATATTTCTTCTGTTTATCCGTCAGAGAATCGGTTTCGATTCCCATTACCGCCAATTTTGTTTCGGCTATCATTCTGTCGATTTCGTTGGGCACAGTGTAAACTTTGTTTTCCATCTCGTCGCGGTGTTTGACAAGATATTCTATGCTCAGTGCCTGAACGGCGAAGCTCATGTCCATGATTTCCGCGGGATGGCCCTGACCCGCCGCCAGATTCATCAGACGACCGTCGGATATTATGTTGAGACGGCGCCCGTCGGGCATGGTGTATTCGGTGATGTGTTCCCTGACTCTGCGGCTGGACGAAGCCATTCTCTTCAGATCTTCGATGTTGATTTCGTTGTCAAAGTGTCCGACATTGCCCATGATGCAACCGTTTTTCATGTTCTTGAAATCCTCTTCGGAAAGAACGTCGTTGCATCCCGTGACGGTAAAAACGATATCCGCCGTCTTTACGGCCTCGGACATCTTCTTGACCTGGAATCCGTCCATGACGGCTTCGATCGCTTTGATCGGATCCACTTCGGTGACCGTGACGATGGCGCCCATTCCTTTGGCTCTCATAGCCACGCCTTTGCCGCACCAGCCGTAACCTCCCACGACGAGGTTCTTTCCCGCTATGATGAGATTGGTGGCCACCATCCATCCTTCGAAGGTGGATTGTCCGGTGCCGTAACGGTTGTCGAAGAGATACTTCATCTTCGCGTTGTTCACGGCCATAACCGGGAACATAAGTTTTCCTTCTTCTTCCATGGCGGTCACACGAAGAACGCCGGTTGTGGTTTCTTCGTTTGCGCCTTTGATGTTCTTAAGGACGTCTTTGCGGTTTGTGTGCAGCATCGCAATCAAATCCGCTCCGTCGTCTATGACATAATCGGGAGCCATGTTCAGAACGCTGTTGAGGTTTGTACAGTACTCGTCGGGAGTCTCCCCTTTCTTGGCGTACACGTTCAAACCGTACTCTTCTTTCAGTGCACGGGCAACCGAGTTGTCCGTGGACAAAGGATTGCAGCTTGCCAGTCTTATCTCCGCACCGGCTTCGGACAATGCAATAGCCAGTATTCCGGTTTTGGCTTCGGTGTGCAGAGCCATTCCGACCTTCAGTCCTTTGAGGGGTTTCTCGTCTATGAAGCGTTTTCTCAGTGCCTGCATAACCGGCATGTGTTCCGCCGCCCAATGTAATCTCAGTATTCCCTGTTCCAATTCATCCATTTTCATGCCTCTTTTTGAAATTCATTCTTTAATATGAAACAAATAATGTTGATTGTTTCCTGTCTTGTTTGTGAATTATCGTACGTATTTATCGTTTCGATGATATATTCTTCGTTGCCTTTCATTTTGATTGCGAATTTACGGATATTCTCCAGCGCCCGGCTTATGTCGTCCGATATCGAGACGGTTGCAGTTTTCGATGTTCTGGATATGGGGTTTAAATCGATTGATATCACGGTTTTGCCCATATCGACCAAGGCTTCGGCCCGGTCTCCGTCTTCAATCGGAACCAGGATAACATCGCTGTCAAAAATTCCTTCTTTCGTGCATAACGCACGGTCCGAGGATAAACCGGGTATTCTCGCGTCCGGTTTCCGCCCGAGAACGTTTTCCGCGCCTTCGTCTTCCATAAACCGGATAATCGTGTTCATCCGTTCTTCGGTTCTGTGAAATATATTGACTTCTATTTTTGCATTGATTTCCTGTGCCAGTACGGATATTTCTTTGGGACATAATGCCGCAGTATTCCCGTTTACACAGATAACGGGATTTTTTGCATTCAGTAAAAATGCCGCGGCGGCTTCTTCGGCTTTCAGCGCAGGCTCGACGGACTTCTCGTCCATAAGGTAATCAAAAGCCTCCCCTCTGCCGTGGGATATCAATCCCGTGGGATCCACAATACCCCGTTCAACCATATCCTTAAGCTTCTCTCTTCTCATAAGAGACTCGTATCTCGGGTGGTCTTTGGGTATAGTCATATTGGAACAAACAAGTACGACAACTGATTTAAGGACTATTGTTAAGTATAAATTTCATCTACGGGAAACAGATGCCTGAAATACGGATAGTGCTGGTGGGGTCCAAGTTCGAAGGAAACGTAGGAGCTGTTGCCAGAGCTATGTCCAATTTCGGTTTTGAAGAACTGTATCTCGTTAATCCCTGCGAACTCGGGGACGATGCGTACAGAAGAGCAAAACACGGT
>DAHY01000031.1:0-17922 GCA_002498605.1 Methanomassiliicoccaceae archaeon UBA404
ATCAATATAGATAAGCTTAAATTCTCTGAAATAATCCTGAAAAACGTGGATATAAGGAGAATACAGGTGACCGGAGGTTCGTCATATATGGTGACGCTGCCGAAGGAGTGGGCCGATTCTATAGGATTGAAGAAAAATGACACCGTCAGTCTTCAACCGCAACCCGACGGCAGCATCATACTGTATCCTCAGGGTACCCGCAAAACATCTGAACGAACCGTGAAAACCATTGATGTCGACAACATAAAAGACAGAGAATTTCTGTACCGGCTATTGGTGGGTTCGTATATTGCGGGTCACAACGCAATCGAACTCCGTTCGGCGGGACATATTTCAAGTTTGGCGGCGGGAGTCGCTTCCGCATTCACGCAGACCGCAATAGGTTTGGAAATCATGGATGAAAGCGAAGACAGGATACTGATCAAGGATCTGGTGGACCAGAGTGAAATGCGTCCTTCAAAATCTCTCGAAAGAATGAGAGTGCTGATTAAAAACATGTTATCGGACGTGCTTGACGAGGCGGAGGCCGGCAAAAAGAATTTATTCAACGGCCTTCACGAAAGAGACCGGGAAATAGACCGTATCGATTGGCTGATTTCCCGTCAGGTAAATGTCTTCCAGAAAGAATATTCTTTGGCCCGAAAAATAGGAGCCGACATTTCCGACATTACCCGAAGCAGCATAGCAAGCAGAGCCTTGGAACGTATCGGAGACCACATATTGCAGATTGCCAAAAATCTTGATGTTCTGAAAGAAGAACCGGATACGTCCGAAACCATCAAAGAAATAATAGCCATTGGCAGAGAAGCCAACGAACGGGTTTCGACCGCCGTAACCAATTATCTGAACAGAGACATGATCGGCGCTAACGACTGTATCGGTTTAAGCGAAATTCTTGTTGAAAGGACCGAAGCACTGTCGAGAGAATCCGCAAGTTTGGATCAGAACGCCAGTATGGCGGCCGGTATGATTGCCGGAAGTCTGAGACGTATCGCGGAATACGCCATGGACCTTTCCGAACTGGCCATTAATGCCGCCATGGACTGACCGTCAGTTATTATTATAGATTCTCCATACGGAATTATATGATATTTGCCGTAGCGATTACAGGCGCATCCGGAAGCATATACGGAATACGCCTGTTGCAGAACCTTCCCGGTAAGAAAATACTGGTTATTTCCGAAACTGCAAAAATGATAATTCCCGTCGAAACCGGATTGTCCGTCGAAGAAGTGTACGCTATGGCAGACGAGGTTTACGAAGACGACAATCTTTTCGCATCGATATCTTCGGGCAGTTACAGATACGACTGCATGTTCATTGCTCCCTGCAGCGAATCTTCGGTCGGAAAGATTGCAAACGGCATTGCCGATACGCTGATATCCAGAGCCGCAAGCGTATGCATAAAGGAACGAAGAAAATTGGTGCTGGTTGTACGGGAAACCCCCAAAAGCCAGATTATGCTGGAGAACGAACTCAGACTCGCCCGTTCCGGGGCCGTAATATTGGATGCCAACCCCGGATTTTACTCCAAACCCCGGACTCTGGACGATGTCATAAACTTCATTGTGGGAAAGGCCATGGACACCGCCGGCATTCCCAACAATCTGTTTGACAGATGGGAATGATTATTCCAGGTATATCGCGGGTCTTCCCGGAATCGCCACGGCAGATCTTTTTTTGGGATCGTACTTATGGGAATCGTCGGAATCGTACACGGAAACCGGAGAACCGAGTTCTTCCGCAAGGAATTCCGCGGCGCTTTCGATAATACCGAATTCATCCGTATCCGCATATCTGTGAATCCTTGAAGGGTCTTCCCTAATCATTTCGGAAGCTACTTTCTTCGAAAGTTCGGAAGCCGCTTTTCCGTTTTTCCTGATTTCAGGGTCGGACATCGCTTCTTTTGTAAGGGCGGGAATGGTCAGTTCCTCTCCCGATTCGAGAATATTCGCCGCCATGTTGTAAACTTTCTTCTTCCACGAAGGGGAAGTGTAGATACATATTTTCGAAGGGTCCAATTCCGCGACTTTACGAATCTGGGCAACATCCGATATTATGGAACGTATAAGGTCCTCGCCGTATTCGGCCATGGGGTACCTTTCTTTCGGATCGGGGAACAGTGATTCCGAAACAAGTCCTTCGAATCCCGCAAGACTCCACAACTCTTCGGCAACGTGAGGCGTAATCGGCATCATGCTCTGAATCCATACCCTGAGAACATCCTTCAGAGTCTCGTTGTCGGAACCGCCGCGTCTGATATACCATCTGAGATCGTTGTACATCTCAAAATAAACCGATGTGGCCATCTGTCTGAGATCGTAGCGTTTCATCAGATCCCTTATGTTGGAAATATGGGTCTGGAATCTGGAGCGCAGCCACTTGTCCACATCCTTCTTCGGACCCGTGACATCAATAAGCTCCGTGGCAAAAACGAACAGTCTGTCCAATCTTTGTTTGTACGAGTAAACAATTTCCTCGTTCCATTCCACGTCGATAAACATTGAAGCCACGTGAGAATAGTACAGACGCATGGCGTCGACACCGTAAGTCTCAATGGCGCCCGGTATCGGCTGGGCTCCGCCTTTGGATTTTGATATTTTGGATTTCTTGCCGGTTATGTACCAATTGACAATTATTCCGTTGGGCTGCATTTTGGGCGGAAGTATTGCCATATGGTTGAACAGGAAAGCGGGGAAGTGCACGGTCATGTGCTCTTTGCCTCCGAGATTGATATCGAGAGGATACCAGTACTTCACATCCTCGCGGATACAGTTCAGCACGGCGGAAGTGATTCCCGATTCCTCGGCAACTTTTTCCTCGTCCCCGGTACCGAGTATGACATAATCGAAGAAGGATTCGTTCATTCCTTCCGGTTTTATATTGCCGGTATTGGCGTAAAGGGAAATTATGTAGTATATGGGATAAAGCGTGGAATCCGAAATGGCTTCAATAATCCATTTCTCATCGAAGGGGAATTTGGTTCCGAGCCAATTGCCCTGTCTTACGCAGGCACGTTCTCTGAACCAATCGAGAGTGCCGTGAATGTTAGTATAATATTCCGGCGGATATATGTTCATCTCTTTGCAGTGTTCGGAGGTTTTTTGAGTAAGTTCCTCTCCGCTGTAGTCTATGAACCATTGATCGTCGATTCTTTTGACACGTACGTTTTCTCCGCATCTGCATATGACTTCTTCGGAAAGATCGTGAAGAAGTACGGCTTCGCCGGATTCCAAAAGAGTTTCTTTGATTTTCTCTTTGGCTTCCTCGACTTTCATTCCGGCATACGAACCGCTGGTTGCCCTCATCACTCCCGAGTGGAAACCGTCTTTGTAGATTTTTTTCTTGGCTTCTTCGAGTTTGGGGTCGTCAGGGCCGGTAATGCCCATTTCTTCCACTATGTCTTTTGCCGAGAGTTCGCTGTATCCTTCGATATCGATTATTGCGATCGGATTGATGGATGCAATCAAATCTTCGTTGATTCCGTATTTTATGTATTCTTCGGGGTGGTCTTTGATATATTTCAGATTGATGTAATCGTCAGGGGAATCCGAAGGAACCGAAGTTACCATACCCGTTCCCACTTCGGGATCGACGAATGACGCCGGCAGTATGGGAATCATTCTTCCGACCATCGGAGCTTTGCATTTCCATCCGACAAGATCTCTTCCGCGGATCATTCCGAAATCTTCTATGCCGTCGAATTGCATCCTCAGTTTATCGGCGGCGGGTTGGGAAACCACCCAAATTTCTTCGCCGTATCTGATTTTCACATAATCCGTGTCGGGGTTTACCCAGAAACACACCTGTCCGTATACCGTTTCGGGCCTGAGAGTGGCGGCAATAAGTTTCATCTCTTCGAATTCGAATTTCATCAAAACGTATTCCTGGACTTCGGCGTTGCCTCCTTTGGAAATATCGGTTTCGGATGCGTCTATCGCAACGGGACCGCAATTGGGACAGAACGGCGCAAAGTACGGTTTTTGAATCAATAATCCGAGATTCATGAGTTTTTTGAACTGCCATTCAATGAATTTGCCGTAATCGGGATTCAATGTACAGGTAATCCTTCGCCAATCGGCAAGGAAACCGAATCTTTTCCAATAATCATTGACATAAACGTTATTGAAGTAATTGACAACCGCCATCGGTTCAACCAATGTGCTGAGGGTTTCGTCGGAACAACCGTTGTTCTTCATGTACCCTATTATGTCGGAATCTCCTCTTTTTATGCGGTTGGCGAGACTAATCGCCCCGTTGCCCGTGGCATGTGTGCCTACGGGAAACATAACGTTGTATCCCAACATCCGTTTGTATCTGGCGATTGCGTCCGTGTATGTGTATCCCCGAAGGTGTCCGACGTGAAGATATCCCGTAACTCCGGGATATGCAAATATTATCATGAATTTGGGTCGGTCATCGCGAGAAGCTATACTCGTACCTGCTTCTGACCATTTGACCTGCCACTTTTCTTCAATGCTGCTGTGGTCGAGTTCCATATATATTACCCGATTGTTTTCTGAAGAAGTCCACACCGATTAAATAGTATTCTATCGCTTCTACGTATGCATACGTGAAATAAATGCGGACAGACCATGTCTGTCATACGCTTCTGCCATACAAAGTATGACTAAGTCCGACAGTTTTATATATTCCGTCATACATCTAATTATCGAGCCTGAAGGGATGGGACTCTGCATGCTCTTTAGCAAGGATGGTTGGAATGATGGAAGATGTCAAAGTGACTCTCAGGATGGGACCCGAAGATCTTCAAATCATTGATGATTTCGTGGATGAGAATCCGGATATCGGGAATCGTTCCAACCTAATCCGTGCTGCAATCCGAGCGTATGTTTCCGGAGATGCACCCGGTAACAAAAGCCTGCGCGAGGAAGGAAGCGGAATCTTCGTCCGCTTTTCCGAGATACATCTGGACGTGCTCTCCCGACTTAAGGATGAAGGGATTTGCCTTAATGAGGAAGAGTTCGTCCGAAAATGCGTACTCGATGAAATCATTCCGAAGGGTGCCCAAAAGGAAACCGTCGAGAATTCTTTCAAATTGGCGCAGATGACCTCGAAAATGAAATGAAGAATGTTGGAGTGCGAGCCGGCAGGGATGGGAATTTTGCCGGCTTGTGCTTCAAAACTTTTTAATTTGGGGATGCACGCACGATGGATGTCAATGCCTGTAAATTGGATCTTCACCCGCGAACTGCCGTTATCGGGCTGGGCGGAGCCGGATGCAGTATTGCAAAGAAATTCATGGAGTCTTTGGCTCCGACCGATATTATTGCCATCGATACGGATGCGGACTCGTTGCGTTTTGCCGTTGCGGATTATAAACTTCCGATCGGAAACGAATCTGCCGAATGTTCCGAGAAAAAGGATGAGGGATCGCAGGCTGTATGTTCTTCGTCCGACATAAAAAAAATTTCTGAAATTCTGAAAGGGTACGACATCATTGCGATTGTTGCGGGAATGGGCGGAAAAACAGGCACGAATACCGCGCCGGTTATAGCGGAAATCGCCGACAGAATAGGAGTTCTGTCCATGGCGGTTGCCGTCAGACCCTTATCATCGGAAAACAAAGACAGTGTTGCGAAAGCGGGAATCGCCAGGCTTAAATCGGTTTGCTCCAGCACCGTTTCGGTGTACAATGATAAAATCAAGCTTCTGTATCCCGGTCTGTCTTTGTCCGAAGTATTCAATAAAGTAAACGCTGAAGTAGAAATCTTTGTCAGAAAGAAGATGAGGATGGCTTCGGATCTTCTCACGTCAGAAATCATGAAAGCGATGTTATCCCGTTCCGGACAGGAAAATACCGTCGGAATAAGAGCTAACACTACCTTTGCATGAATAAAAAATAAAGCAGGCCCGACTAGGGCCGAATGGTTTTTGTTCAGCTCATGTTCTTGATATAATAATCATGACCGAGCTCGAAGGCTTTCCTGTTCAGGTCCACAAACTTGCCGGGTACGGTTTCCAGCAAGGTGTCCAACAACAGTTCTTTTTCAAGAGGGAATCCTTTTGCGGCCGCCACGGCGCCAATCATTACCGCGTTGGCGGCAACTGCTTTTCCCGCCTCTACGGCCAAGTCGGTGGCTCTGATGGTTATCAGTTTCGGAACAACGGCTCTGACAGCCTTCACTATATCGTCAATCTCGGGATACGTATCGAATCCCGCGGCAACCGAAGACGGTAAAACAGGATCGAGATTCATAAGCACGGCAGTGTCTTTATTGCAAAGACCCAGACTTCTTGCGGTTTCGGCAGGTTCAAATCCCATCAGGAGATTTGCACCGCCCACCGCTTCAAGGGGACTTGTCACATTATCACCGAATCTTACGGTGGAAAGCACGCTGCCTCCTCTCTGAGCCATACCGTGAACTTCGCTCATGGCAACATCGTAACCGGCTTTCATCGCTGCGTTTCCTATTACCATGGACGCCAACAGAACACCCTGTCCTCCGACACCCACTATCTGAACGCTATACTTCATTCCTTCACCTCCAAAGCGCCTTTGGGACAGACATTGGCACACATACCGCAGCCTATGCACTGAACATCGTCCACAAGAATGGAGCCGTCTTTGTCTTTAATCAATGCCGGACACGCAATCGTCTTGAGGCAGGTGTAGCATTTGATACACTTGTCGTGATCGACCTCGCATCTTTTTACCTTGAGCATTTTCTGTTTCTTCAGTTCCAGCGGGCAGGCCCTTTTTGCTATGACGACGGCAACACCGTCAAAATCTATTGCCTCGCGCACGACTTTGCGGGTGGCCTTCACGTCGTAAGGATCGACGGTGGAAACGAATTTCACGCCTATTCCTTTGACCAGCGACTCTATGTCGAGAGGTTCCGTGGCAATGCCTCCGAAATCCCTTCCGGTTCCGGGATTGGGCTGATGCCCCGTCATCGCGGTGCTGCGGTTGTCCATTATAATCATCTTGATTTTGTGATTGTTGAACAACGCGGAAACAAGAGGCTGAATTCCCGAATGGAAGAACGTGGAATCTCCTATGAAGGCTATGGGAGTCTGATCTGTTACTTCGGAGAATCCTCCCGCCGCTCCGGCTCCGCCGCCCATGCATATAATGAAGTCGGCCGCATGGAAGGGCGCCTGAATACCCAGGGTGTAACATCCTATATCGGAACAGTAGACTGCTTCTTTGCCTTTCATTTCCCTCGTAACGGCGGCGAAGGTGCCTCTGTGAGGACATCCGGCGCAAAGAGTCGGAGGTCTTCCCGGAAGAGTGATGTCGGCTTTGGAAAGGGGCTTCTCAAACTTCTGAACCTTGACTATGTCGGAAATTGCAGTAAGAGTGTCCGGGGAATATTCCCACTCGCGGGGGAAATGTCCGCTGCGTTTGCCGTAAACGGGAACATTCAGTTTCTCCTGGGCAGAAATACGGAGAACGGTGTCTTCAAGATAAGGTTCCAATTCTTCAACGACTATGACCGCTTTCTTGTTTCTCATAAAGTCCGCAATCTTCTTCTCCGGCAAAGGCGCGGTGAATCCCAACTTCAATATGGAAACGTCGCTTACAAACTCTTTAACGTAAGTGTACGAGACCCCGGATGTGATTATTCCCACATCTCCTTCTCCTTCGATGAAATTCAAAGGGGACTCTTCGGAAAGTTCCATGGCTTTCTTTTGTTTTTCAAGAAGTCTGGTTCTGTTGGGTTTGGAATAGGCCGGAATATTGACGTATTTGGGATCGTCTTTGACAAAATGTCCTTTGGCCGGAGTATCCGCGAAGGGCCCGAAATCCACAGGGCCCCGTGCATGATTGACGCGGGTGGTGGTGCGGAAAATAACCGGCAGGTTCACGGCTTCGGATATTCTGTATGCTTCCGAAATCATATCCTTGGCTTCGGCCGGGGTTGAGGGTTCAACCATTGGCAAAAGAGACAATGTTGCGTACGTGCGGTTGTCCTGCTCGTTCTGAGAGCTGTGACAGGACGGATCGTCGGCGGTCATAATCAGCATGCCCCCCTTTACGCCCGAATATGCCAGCGTCATCATGGGATCCGCGGCAACGTTGAGACCGACGTGTTTCATAAATGTGAAGGATCTTACTCCGGATGCCGCCGCGGCGGCGGCGACTTCCAAAGCGGTTTTCTCGTTTGTGGAGAATTCAAAGTACATTCCCCCTTTTTCAGCTTCTTTTTCAAGTATGTTTCCCACTTCGGATGAAGGGGTTCCGGGGTATGTGGATGAGTACCGCACACCTGCCTCGAACAAGCCTCTGGTAATCGCTTCATTACCGAGAAGCAAATGTTTTCCGTCTTTAGCCAATATATCTGCCATATTCAGCCTCTATGGGATAGGATATTGAAATTCTTTATAAAAATAGATTGTAAAGACAAACAATAAGAACAACAGGGTTATACGGCGTTATATGCGGGGGTTGCCAAGCCCGGCCAACGGCGCAGGACTTAGGATCCTGTCCTTAGCGGTTCGTGGGTTCAAATCCCATCCCCCGCACCAGACATACGGTTTCTGTCAGCATACTTAATATTTCTATACTCTCCGATGCTATTACGTATCCATGTTAAGGCGGATGATTACGATTGATGAGGAAAAATGCAACGGTTGCGGACTCTGTGTCGATGCCTGTTCCGAAGGTGCGTTGGCTCTCGTGGACGGAAAAGCCAAACTTGTCAGAGAAGACTACTGCGACGGACTCGGAGACTGTCTGCCGGCCTGCCCTCAGGACGCTATTAAATTTGAATACAGGGAAGCTCCGGCTTTTGTCAATCCCCTTATGCAGCAAAGCATACCCTGCGGTTGCAACACCGGCCCTTCAACCATAACCTTCGACAGTGAAGAACCGAAAAACAGCGAACTGTCCCAGTGGCCGGTTCAGATTAATCTTGCACCTGTAACCGCGCCCTGGTTCGACGGTTCTGATCTGCTTATTGCGGCAGACTGCACCGCATACTCAATCAAAAATTTCCACGACCGGTTCATAAAGGGAAATATCACGCTCATCGGCTGTCCGAAACTGGATTCGGTGGATTACAGCGAAAAACTCTCCGAAATACTGAAAAATAACGATATCAAAACCATAACCTTGGTCAGAATGGAAGTCCCCTGCTGTTCCGGCATGTACAATGCCGTTGTGAGAGCGATAGAAAAAAGCGGGAAAAAGATTCCTCTCACCACATACGTCATATCCAAAAAAGGCCAGGTACTCAGCGCTCACTGATTACAAAACGGTTAATATCGTGATTATCGATAAGATATCGGAGATTGTATGAAGATTACGATATTCAGCGGAACTCCCAGAGTTGACGGGTATACTTCCGAAGTGATCAAAAACCTGGTTCCGGAGCTTGAGGAAACGGGTAACGACATCGAAGTTGTAAGATTATTCGACAAAGACATCATCGGTTGCAACAACTGCGGCATATGTCAGAAAGAAGGAAATGAGGGAGAATGCACGATTGACGACGATATGAACGAAATATATGGGATTGTCAAAGAAACGGATCTCATAATATTGGCAAGTCCGATATACATGTGGCAGTTTACCGCATGCACAAAGGCCTTCCTCGAACGTCTTCACTGCATGTACGATTCGCTGACCGGGAAAAGGGTTGCGTTGGTTACCACGATGGGAGATGACGAATTTGTCGCTTCCTTCGCCGTCGGTGCCATGATGGATATGTGCGAATACTTCCATATGACCTACCTCAACACCTTCGCCGTGCCTTTTGCAGACAAAGACGAGATTAACCGTCCTCTGTATCGGGAAAAGCTGAAGGACTTTGTCAAACGCATCACGGAATGATCATTCGTAACTGCGAAGATCGTTCACGCGGTGTGCTTTGCCCTCGAACCTTTCCAAGGTTCCGGGCAATACCATCCGCACTTCGGCCTTGACATTGAGAACACTCTTTAACCGTGCTTCCACGGAACGTGCCATCCTGTCCAAGGCAACGGTGTCTTCGGTAAGGGAATCTTCGGCGATTTCGACTTCGACCACCATGGAGTCCATAAAGTTCTCGTTGGTCAGGGTGATTTTGTAAAACGGCGTAAGATAGTCGAATTCACCTATGACGCCCTCGACCTGGGAAGGGAATACGTTGACTCCGCGGACAATAAGCATGTCGTCGGTGCGTCCGGATATTCTCATAAGACGGGGGTGAGTGCGTCCGCATTCGCATTTCTCCCATGTAAGGGCGGAAATATCCCCGATTTTGTAACGTATAAGCGGAAAAGCCTCTTTTTTCAGCATGGTGACAACGATTTCCCCTCTTTCGCCGTCGGCACAGGGATTTCCGTCTTTGTCAAGTATTTCGATATAAGCCAAATCGGCCCATACGTGAAGACCGGCCTGTTTGTCGCATTCCAAAAACATAGGACCGTAAAATTCACTGGCGCCGTAACAGTTGTGAACTTTGATACCGGTTCTGTCCTGAAGCTTTTTCCTCATGCTTTCCGACCAGGGCTCTCCTCCGGCAATGGCGTATTTGACTTTCGTATCCTTTCGGATATCAACGCCTTCGCGGTCGCAGACATCCGCTATGTGGAACATATAGGAGGGGGTGCCGGCAAATACCGTAATCGGCAGATCCTGCATCATTTTGATTTGCCTCTCGGTGTTTCCGGTACCTATGGGCAAAACAGTGACGCCCATCCTTTCCGCGGCGTAATGGATGCCGAGGCCGCCGGTAAACAATCCGTATCCGTGGAAATTCTGAAGCATATCGTCTTCGTTCATTCCGAAAGAAACCATTCCTCTGTTCAATGATTCGGCCCAGTTATCCAGGTCGTTTTGTGTGTAACCGACAACGGTGGGAGTTCCGGTGGTTCCCGAGGATACATGAACTCTGACCAGTTCATGGTACGGCTTGACGAACAGACGATCGGGGTAGTTGTCCCTCAGATCCGATTTGTACATGAACGGAACTTTTCTGAAAGTTTCGAAACTGTCTATGTCTTCGGGCAGGAGATTGACGGAATCCATCCTTTTCCGTATGAACTCGGAAGAATCATACATGGTTCGAAGATTCTTTCTGAGCAACTCCAACTGCATTTTCTGAAGTTCCTCTTTCGGCTTAGTTTCCAATTCTTCATTCCAGTATGCCATTTGTCAGCCTCCGTGCTAGAATATAGCACGATAGCTCATGAATATTGAACTATAACTTATATCTTTAGGTCGAAGTCACAGAATGACGCTTCCCACAATCCTCAGTTTTCCGCCTTCCAGGTACATCAGAACACCTTTGTCACCGGGTTTGTAAATCAAATCCGAATCCAGATTGAAAGTGGTCTCGTCTCCGGATACCGACAAACGGAAGGGAATCATTTGCATCCAATGTCCCAGGTGCATGACCATCCCGTCTTTCAAAGGCTCCTTCCAGAATTTCACAGTTTTTATCTTCGCGGTAAAACTGCGGGTCATGGTCACATCTTTATCGGTTGTGACAACGTAACCCCGATCCAATTCGTCCGATTCGATTCCGCGAAGAGCCAGTCCGGTGTGATCCCCTTTTACGGCACTGTCCGCATCCAAATCGTGTTTCTGTATCGATTTCAGAACAACTTCTCTTTTCAGAGGATAAACGGTCATTTTATCGTGTTTGCGGATATAACCGTCGATAACGGATGCCAACACAACCGTTCCCACGCCTCTTACGTTAAAATGGCTGTCAACGGGACAGCTTCCCTTGGAACCCTCGCCGGGTTCTCTTTTGTGTTCGGAAGACAGTTTGAGAAGCTCTTCCCTGAGTGCGATGGGATCGTATTCCCGGAATTCGTAATTTTCAAGAACGGTACCGGCTATCAGCGGAGCGATTTGTTCTTTTTGAATGTAATTTCTTAGAATAATCCAACCTTTATTGACACCCACCGTATCGGTCATAACTATGGTTTCGCCGAGGCTTGCGTCGATTCCGTCAATGACAAAAACCGCAAACTCCGCCATTTCCACGGTGTAAAACAATGATGAAAGTTTTTCGGGATACTTCGAAGGTTCGATTATGGTTACGGAATCGTCGCCTTTCTTCAGTTCGTAGAACGTCACATCCGTAACGGTTCCTTTCTTGCCTATTTCGGAAGCGATGCCTTTTGTGCCAAGCATCGCAACGTTAAGATTGCTCATCTTATCTCCGAACCCCTGACAAGTTTTATGCCGGCTTTCTTCAGCTCTTCCACGGCTCTGACGGTATCGTCGACTCTTATGAAAAATGCGGAAAGTTCCTTTCCGGCGTAAGCATAACCGTATTCTATGTTGATTTTTTCCCGACCGCAGACATCGGCGGCGGCAAACAGAGATCCGGGGGTATCGTCTATGACGATTCCTATCACATGAGTTTTTCTTACGATAATCCCCTTTCCTTTCAATTTCTCAAAGGCTTGTTCGGGGTTATCGACGATGGCGCGCAATATACCGAATTCCGCAGATTCCGCGAGGTTGAAAGCTCTCATGTTAACCTCGCATTCCTTGAGCGTTTTGGCGATTGCGGCCAAACGTCCGGGTTCGTTGTTTACGAAAATCGAAAGCTGAATTATCAAATTATCTTCTGACATTATAATGACCTCTTATCTACGACACGGGATGCTTTTCCGTCAAACCTCGGAAGTTCTCCGGGACCTTTGAGCTCCACACGTACAGCGATGTTGAGATATTTTTTAAGTTCGATTTCGATATGTTTTCTCAAGGTTAACATATCTTCCATTTTATCGCTGAAGGATTCGGGTTTTATTTCGACCTGTACAGTCATGCTGTCCATGGCGCCTTCCCTTGTAACCACAATCATGTACTGATTGCCCACTTCCGGAACTCTCATAAGAGCGAATTCGACCTGCGATGGGAATACGTTGATTCCGCGTATAATCAGCATATCGTCTGAACGCCCGGTGATTCTGGCTATACGGGGGGATGTCCGTCCGCAGGGACAGGGTTCGGTGAGTATCGACGTTATGTCGCTGGTTCTGTATCTAATCAAAGGGAACGCTCTCTTTTTCAGCATGGTTACCACAAGTTCCCCTTTTTCCCCGGGACCGAGTACCTCGCCGGTTTTCGGATCTATAATCTCAAGATAGGTTATGTCGCCGCTGATGTGTATTCCGTGCCGTTCTTCGCATTCGGTATACATGGGTCCGGCCAATTCGCTGGTGCCGTATATGTCGTAAGCTTTTACGCCGGTCGACTTCTCTATTCTTTCCCTCATCCCTTCGGTCCACGGTTCGGCACCCAGGACGGCTTTCTTCAGCTTGGTGTCTTTTCTGAAATCTATACCCAGATTTTCGGCGACTTCCGTCATGTGAATGAAATACGAAGGAGTGCAGGCTATTGCCGTAACATCCAAATCCTGAATCAGTTCAAGCTGGCGTTCGGTGCTTCCGGTGCTGGCGGGAAGAACGGACGCTCCGACCTTTTCCGCTCCGTAATGAAGACCCAGTCCTCCAGTGAACAATCCGTATCCGTAAGACACCTGCAATGTGTCGTTTTCTCCGATACCTATGGAAGTGAGGGATCTTGCCAAAGCGTCGGTCCAATATTCCAAATCCCCTCTGGTATAACCCACCAGAGTCGGTTTTCCGGTGGTTCCGGACGACACGTGGTATCTGACTATATCGGTATGGGGCACGTTGAACATTTTGGTGGGATAGTTGTCTCTGAATTCCTGTTTGTACATGAACGGAAGTTTTGGCATATCTTCCAATGAAAGCAAATCGTCGGGAGTCACTCCAGCCGATTCCATCTTTTGTCTGTAAAACCCGTTGGAACCGTAAAGTTCGGTTACAAGACTTTTAATGCCTGCGAACTGCAACTTCTTCAGTTCTTCCGCAGGCATGCATTCGGCTTCAGGATTCCAGTACATAATATCCTCTGTTCCCGCTAACCAATCACTCTATTTATATTACGCGAGCTTTTCAGATTCATGGACGAACGGGAGATATGGGAAGATTTTTACAAAAAACAACCCAGAGCCTGGAGGGGATCCGCCGAAGTACCGGACCTGGGTCTTCCGCCCGGGAGCGTCGTATTGGATGCGGGTTGCGGCAACGGCAAAACCAGTTCCAATCTCCTGAAACGCGGATATAACGTAATCGGTATTGATTTTTCCCGAAACGCGATCGACTCCTGTTCCTCTTACTACGGCGATACCGCAGAATTCTTTACGGAAGACTGTCTGGATATGTCTTTTTCGGATAGCTCGTTCGACGGTATTTTCGCGGTGCATCTGACCGAACATTTCGACGATGATTCGGTAAGAACGTTTTCATCCGAGAGCATGCGTATTTTGAAACCCGGGGGGCGGTTGTTTGTCCGTTCGTTTTCCCCGGACGATATGAGATCCGATAAAACGGTAAGAAACGGAATAAGATATCATCACAGAACCCCGGACGGAATCGCTTCGCTGTTTTCCGGTTTTGATGTTTTGAGTTCCGAACTTGTTAACGAAAAAACCAAATTCGGTACATTCAGAAGCCGTTCGGAATGTATATTTTCAAAACCTCTTTGAGATATTTTTCCGATAAGATTAAATCAACAAATAAAATGGTTGTTCCTATGATTTGTCCCAAATGCGGAACCGAAAACGAAGAAGGCATACTGTTCTGCGAGAACTGCGATTGGAGAATGGATATCCCCTACGTTGCCAAAAAAGAAGGAGGAGAAAAGGCAAAAATCTTTGCTCCGATAACCTTTGTGCTGGGTATAATCTCCGCCGTTCTGCTTTACTTTTTCCCCGTAGGCAGCATTGTCTTCGGAGGCGCCGGCCTGTTGCTCGGAGGATACGCTTTCAACATCAGTCGCGCTTACGAAGCAAAGGAAAAGAATATTTTCATAGCCCTGTCCGCAATCGGACTTCTTCTGTCCATGATATCTTTCATCATGGGATTCGGGGGACTCCTCTGAGGTCCTTCCATGGCCGTATACAGGGAACGTTACATCCTGCAGGGACTGGGAGAGATATCTCCCGAGATGGAAAAAGATTTGGATCTGGCATATGACCTGTGCGAAGCTCTGAATGAGGAATTCCCCTGCGAAGAATGCGGCAAGTGCTGCCATCAGGAGCTTATCACCGTGTTGCCCGAAGAAGTGGATCGTGTTTCTTCCGCCGCAAACATTCCGTTGGGCGAATTCATGTCGTCTTACGTCGCGGTCACCGGAGACGGGAGAATTATGCTCCTCAAAACCAACCCCTGCGCATTCCTGAACAAAGACCACAGATGCAGTATTTGGAAATCGAGACCTCAGATATGCAAAGACTTTCCGTATATGGTGTCCACCTTTATGAGCAGAGTTTATCTGGCTATTGTAAACAAAGACGCCGATATACTGGAAATGATAGACTACATGGACGAATCATGGCCGTGCACGATGAAAATAAAAGGATGTATATCCGAAAGAGTCGACGAAGCCAGAAAAATAAGAGAATCTCAAATCAGATGATTCTTCAAAAACATCTTCAGTTCTTCCGCATATTTCGAAGGAAGAATATTGTGTCCTTCGCCCCGAAGTCTCAGTCTTGTGCAGTTTTCTATGGAGTCCGCCAACTCGTCGCCCATTTCAACCGGCACCATATAATCTTCTGTACCGTGAACCGAAAGAACCGGGACCGTGAGAAGATGAATGCTGTCCTTTGTTGAGTAGGCATTCACAGCCGATATCTGATCCCTCATGCCTTTGAAATCCGCATTCAGCTCTTCCGGTATATTCCGTTTCTTTGAAGCAAAATACGATTCGGGAAATCCCATGGCTATGACCGGCACGCTGAGATATCTCACAGGCATTCCGTTATCGGCGGCTTCCATCATTCCGTCCAGCATAAACGCGGAACGTTCCGGTCTTCTGAAATATGACGAAACAAGAGTGAGGGTTGAAACTCTGTCACTGTATCTTATGGCAACCGACTGAGCTATCTGGGAACCCATCGACCATCCCAATATGTGGGTTTTTTTAATTGAAAGAAAATCCAAAAGACAGATTACGTCATCGGCCATGTCGTCTACGGTAAATTTTCCGCTGTAAACCGTATCCCCGGAACCTCTGTTATCCACCGTAATTACGTTATATTCGGAAGAAAGAGACGGAACGGCAATATCCCAAAAAGTCTTGTCCGCGCCGAATCCCGTCAAAAGAACCAACGGCTCTCCGGAACCTGCGGAGGAGTAGGATAATTTTCCGTTTCGGATGTTCGCGAAAGGCATGTCTAGTCGATTGATATTCTTATACTAATATCTGACCGGATAAGATGGTTTATTAAAAACGAAATTATATCCGGAGTTAAGGAAGCAATGATAGCATGAAAGTCACAGGATTTAACTGCAGCCCCCGCAAAAACGGAAACACATCAAGAATGATTAAGACCGTATTGTCCGTTCTGGAAGAACACGGTATAGAAACCGAATTTGTACAGGTCGGAGGTTTGGATATGCACGCCTGCCGTGCCTGCGGAAAATGTAAGGTTAATCTAGACGGAAAATGCATAATGGATGATGACAAGCTGAACGAATTCTCGGCCAAAATGACCTCTTCCGACGGTATAATCATCGGATCTCCGACTTATTTTGCCGATTTGACCCCCGAAGCCAAAATATTGATTGACAGGGTGGGTTATTCCTGCACCACCAAAGACGGCAATCCTTTGAAAAGGAAGGTGGGCGCGGCGGTTGTTGTCGCCAGAAGAGCCGGTACCACCAGAGTCTTCGACAGCATCAATCACTTTTTCCAAATCAAAGAAATGATTATTCCCGGTTCCACCTATTGGAACATGAGTCTTTCCAAAGCTCCCGGGGACTTCGATGAAGACGAGGAAGGGATACGCACGATGAAGGTACTCGGCGAAAACATGGCTTGGTTGCTTAAAAAGCTGGAATGAAGATGGCTGTGAAAAAGAAAATACTGTTGATTGTGATGGACGGTCTCGGTGACCGCAGCAATAAGGAAATCGGAGGTAAAACTCCGTTGCAGGCAGTGAACACCCCGAATCTGGACTGGTTCGTAAAGAACGGTATGTCCGGAATCTGCGATGTTATAGTTCCGGGAACAAAACCCGGAAGCGATACCGCACACCTTTCGATTCTGGGTTACGACGCCAGAGAAGTCTACACCGGCCGCGGTCCTTTCGAAGCCGCGGGCATCGGCGTTGTGGGTCAAAGAGGGGATGTGGCATTCCGTTGCAACTTCGCCACTTCAAATGACGATTTGGTAATATCCGACCGCCGTGCCGGCAGAATCAAAGAACCCGACACGGCCGAATTGATAAGCGCGTTGCAAAACATCAAAATTGACGGTATTGACGTCATTGTCAAAGAAGGAACCGAACACAGGGCCGCACTGCTTCTCAGAGGTCCGGGCTTATCCCCCGAAGTGACCGGCGCAGACCCGGGATGCTTGGATAAAGTGCCGGATTCCGTCGGTTTGACGCCCGAGGCTCAGTTCACCGCGGACGTCGTAAACAAATTTGTCAGAATGTCTTACGATATCCTCAAAGATCATCCCGTAAACAAAAGAAGGGAAGCGGAAGGTCTTCTGCCCGGAAACATACTTTTACCCAGAGGCGCGGGTTCTTTCCCGAAAATCGAACCTTTTCCGGAACTGTACGGTATGAAATCCGCCTGCGTCGCCGGAGTGGGGATGATAAAAGGAATCTGTCAGGTCTGCGGATTGGACGTTCTGGATCTGCCCAAGGAATGTACCGGCGGTGCCGATTCGGACTTCAAACTTAAAGCGAAGATTGCCATCGACGCTTTGAAAGAATACGATTTCATACTGATGAACTGTAAAGCACCCGATGTGTGCGGACATGACGGAAACGTTATGCTGAAATGCGAAGTGGTCAGAAGACTGGATGAAATGGCGGGTTACATAAGAGAAAACCTGCCGGAGGATTTTGTTCTCGTTCTTACCGCGGACCACAGCACACCCTGTACCGTAATGGATCACAGTGCCGA
>DAHY01000031.1:18180-20511 GCA_002498605.1 Methanomassiliicoccaceae archaeon UBA404
CGCATTCGGGGAACCGACATAATTCACATCTGTTTGGATTTGGCCAACAGAAATAAAAAATACGGAGCCTGAAGTCAGAACACTTCCAACGTATAAGTTGCGGTAAAAAGGGGTGCGGCAACGACTCTTGTGCAGGCGGACACGGGAGTGCCCCGCCCCAAACCCAACAAACTCTGTTTGTTTCCCTGTTCGACTTTGAGACAATAAGAATCCTCTCTCATAAAATGAGAGTCGAGAATATTGATTGCACAGGCATCGGTGCCGCAGTTGACATACATTGAATACACCAGCCCTTCGTATACTTTCATCCGAACGGGACCGTCCCCCATATCCGCACAAGTTTCCGATTCCAGCAACAAATCCAGAATCTCCTGTGCGCTTTGAACTTCCGGCCCTTCGTCCGCAGGCTGCAAAGAGTACATCACGGAAAACACGATTGTCATAAGTGTGATGAAAAACATCACATCCACAATGGCCGTCAGACCTTTGTTGTCAATCAGCTCCATACGGTCATCTCCCCGTTTACGAGTACGTAACCGTTTCCTTTCGATACCGAACAGAGGAATCTTTCCGTTGTCATTTTTCCGCTTTCTTTTCCGACGGAATAATGCAACTCCCCTTCGATCACGGGATTTCCTTCGGAATCCGGCACCGGAACAAACGAAAGGGATATTCCGTTCACCCCGGTTTTTATTATTGCGTTTTCAAGTTCTTCCTCTAAATTTCCCCGAATTTCATTGTCGGACACCGACAGTGATTTTGCAAACTCCGCGATATCGGGATAGCCGGGACGTATGTCCGCCTCGTAGGTTTTCAAAACCACGGTTCCCATAAACGCCGTAAGGATAACGGTAACAATCATGGCGGCAACCATGGCTTCCATGAATCCTATGTCGCCTTTGCTGTCCAACATAGGGGAATATCGTACGGGCATGAAATATAACCCGTAAAGTACAGTTAGATTATATCACGCCGCGATTGTAATGACCCGTCGTGACCGACCCGCACATTTCGACAATTTTCTTTTTCTTTTTTCCGTCGCGTTCGGCAAAAGTTTTTGAAACTATTTCAGCCAAAGGACGGGGGCGTTTTCTAAGATCTATTCCGAAAGAATTCACTCCCATTCCCTGTAATTCGTCCAGATAATCAAACAGTATCAAATCTGCGGAATTTAGGATGCGGAAGGTGCCGTCGGAACTTTCGTAAATCGGGAATTTGTATTCTTTCTGATCTTCCAGCATCCCGTTGCTCATGCCGGGATCCCTGGTTACCATCAGCTCCTGACGTCCGAACACCATAAGTTCCAAACGTCCGGGATAATACTCCGCAATGTGTTTGATTTCGCCCCTGTTGAGTTCAGGGGACAAAGCAATCTGATATATTGTATCCGGGTAAAAAGAATTGAACATATTCATGGTTTGATTTCCGTACAGACGGTGAGCGTTTCTGTTGGCATACATCTGTCCCACGGTGTTAACCACGACAGACGAGGACAGCACCGTGTCGGCAGGATCGAATCTCGGCAAAATTGTTACGAATTCTATATCCGAAGATCTGCATATTTCTTCGGCTTCTTTCAGACCGTCGCCCATTTCGAAGTAAACCCGGTCTGCGTAATCGGCAACGGCTTCAAGATTGCGGACCGAACTGAGATAGAATGAAAGTTCGGGGTTCTCTCTCGGCCGCGATACTTTTTCCCTTACAGATTTTTTCTTTGATTTCTTTCTCGCCGTGTTGCCCGAAAGAACGGGAACGCGTTCGAGATTGTTTTTTATCTCGTCTATCCTGGGATCGTAAGTTCGGTACACATCATAAATTCCGTCGGGAATGCTGAACGGGACGGAAACTTTGGAGGTTTCGCTTACTCTGAACCCTCCCACTTTTTTGTCATCCCTGAAAAGCGATAATCCGTCTCTCACATTCAGTTTGTCGTTTACTTCCGAATGAAGGAAGGATCTGTTTTTTATCGTGACGGTTCCGAGTCTGTACCCCCTGTTGTCCGGGAACAGGGATTGAACCGGGGATTTTACGCCTCCGAAGTATCCCTCGGACATTCCGCGGTTGAAAATCGTTTGAAGAAGCTTGGATGTGGAGGCGATATCTTTGTCGGGTTCCCCTCTTTCTTTCATGGAATATGCCTTGGAAGCCAAATAAGCATAGGCCGGACTTCTCATTCTTCCCTCTATTTTGGCCGACGTGATGCCGATTTCTTTGAGTTTCGGAATATAATCCAATGCGTAGATGTCGGTACAGCTCATCAGATATCCGCTTCTGTCCCCGAGGGTGTACTTCTTTCTGCAGGGCTGAGCGCACTGTCCGCGGTTTCCGCTT
>DAHY01000031.1:20672-44486 GCA_002498605.1 Methanomassiliicoccaceae archaeon UBA404
GCACTGTCCGCGGTTTCCGCTTCTTCCGCCGATGACGCTGGACAGCAGACAGCCCCCGGACATTCCGTAACACATGGCGCCCTGAACGAATACTTCGGTTTCGACCGGAGAATCCTTGACAATGGATGCAATCTCTTCGAAGGTCAGTTCTCTGGCCAGTATCGCCCGGTCTATGCCGTTCTTGTAACACCAATCCAACCCGCCTCTGGAATGAATGCCGAGTTGGGTCGACGCATGTTTGGGAATGTCGATGTCTCTGATGTTTTCAAGCAATCCCAGGTCCTGGATCAAAACTGCGTCCGCACCTATATCGGCAAGAAATCTGACAAAGGAAACGGCGTCGTCCATCTCGGAATCTTTGATGAGTGTGTTTACGGTAACGTATACCTTGACGTTACGGTCGTGTGCATAACCCACCGCTCCCTCTATCTGACCGTCCGTGAAATTAGCGGAAAACGCTCTGGCTCCGTATAACTCTCCTCCGAGGTAAACTGCATTGCATCCGCCCTGTATCGCGGCGGCGAATCCTTCCGGGGAACCTGCCGGTGCCAATATTTCCATAATCGGTTCACTATGTATCTTGTTTATAACCTATACGACGGGAATTAAGACTAACTGTAACTTCTCGGCTTAATACCGTTCCAATTTCTATTATTGAGTATGAAATCCAAGGGCCGCGACAAGAAAAATGAAGACAGGTCCGCCATGGACTGTGATGTATTGAGCATCAATTGCAGAAGTTGCGGAAACATCCCCGATCCCGCAACCCCGGAATGTATGAAATGCATAGTAACCGAAATAAAATCTAAGGGATGTTCTTCGAGAATAAGACTGAGAACGGGAAACGATATTGAAATATCGGGACCTGCCGCGGAAATGCTATGCGAACTTTCGTTTGCGGATAATCTATCCTCGCCGGTAAAAAATGTAGGCGGCAGAAAATGCAGATCCTGCAATTACGCCCCGGAAAAGATTCTCAACGTTGCGCGTGCCGCCTTTCCGATTCCCGATTTCGCGGGGGCGAGAGGAAGACTTATGTCTTTCAGACCCGGGAACGAAATCTGCGGGATATGCGTTCAACGCACTTACCGGACTTTGGATCAGGCAGAACTTTCCATGTCCGAACTTTCGGGAAAAATAATATCCTTCTCCGGAGAATGAATGAATGTTCAGACTCCGCAATACCGAAGCCGTCGATAAAGCACCTCAATATGCAAAATATCACTTTCATGAGAATGCTGTTTCAAGACCGAATCCTCCCGAGAAACTCCCGTCCTGTTCGAACAATCTATTGGAAAATTTCGGAAAACTGATACATTCCAATATGAGAATGAAACCGGTTTTTGCGGATTGCTGGCTCATTGGTTCCGCAGATAAATTGGATGTTGTTGCGGAATACAGTCTGCCCGGTGCAAAGGTTACTGTCGGAACCTCTCCCGACGGTGAAACCGAGTACAATATGATGCCGTACGAGTATTCTTCCCCGGAACCGATTAATGCTTTGATCGAAGACGCGATTGACGACATCAGGGATTCGTACAGAAGTCAGGGCGGCAGAATGGACAGACAAAGCGTCCTGAGCGAAGCAAGAAGATTGCTGATGAGCTCTTCCGATACCATAGAAACGGTTTACGGAAACAATACTTTTGATTTAGATCTGATAATGGATAATCTGTGCAAAACAGTGCACAGATACACAGTGGGCCTGGGAATTTTCGAATTGCTGCTGTCCGATCCCAAACTGGAAGATATCTACATTGACGCACCCTGTGACAGAAACCGGATACATGTCACAATGAGCGGAATTTCCGGGATGAATTCCAATCAGAAGTGCAGGACGAATCTCATGGTGGACCGCAAAGAAGTGATGAATTTCATCAATGTTCTGAAAAGAGACAGCGGACTCCCCTTCTGCGAATCCGATCCTGTATTGGAAACCGACATGAAAGGATACGATGCACGGGCAACGGTGGTCGGGTATCCCATGAGCCCCAACGGAGATTCGATATCGATAAGGAAACATTCCGATCGTCTTTGGACCCTGACGAGACTGATTGCAAACGGAACTCTGAGTCCCGAGGTTGCCGGAATATTGTCATTTTTAGTGGATAATCGGTGTACTTTCCTCGTATGCGGAGCCAGGGGAGCTGGGAAAAGTTCAATGCTTTCCGCTCTGCTGTTTGAGTTTCCGATGTCCCAGAGAATATTGACGATTGAGGATACAATGGAACTTCCCGGGGAAAAGATGAGAAGAATCGGGTTCAAGGTTCAGACCCTTCTCATAAATGAAAGACTGGACGGAAATGACGCGAGCAGAGCCGATGACGCACTCCGCGTTTCTTTGAGGATGGGGGAATCCGCCATAATACTTGGAGAGGCCCGGGGAAAAGAAGTAAAAACGCTTTATCAAAGCATGAGAACCGGCAGGGCGGGAAGTTCCATTATGGGAACCATACACGGGGATTCCGCCAAATCGGTATTCGAACGGGTTGTTTACGATATCGGCGTGGAACCGGAAGCTTTCATGGCAACGGACATACTGGTGACTTTGGGCACCGTAAGGGACAGAAAATCCGGCGGTCAAAAAAGAATTTTAAGGGAAATTGTTGCCACAGGAAACAAATCCGGAGAATTTATCGATGTGGCCGACGGCGAAAAATTGTATGCTACGCCGGTTATGGACAGAATACGTGCTTCCTGCGGTATGGACGATGAAGGTATATTCGAAGAAATAAAGGCCAGATCGGAAATAAGAAGGATGCTGGCCGAAGAGGGTTTGACGGATGAGAAATTTCTTGAACCCGAATGGATCTGCATCGCAAACGACCATATTTCCCGTAATTCCAACAAGAGATCGGAAGATTTGATTAATTCTTTCAGAATAAAAATGAACAGATCGGTCGGTGGTTGAGTGGTCGAAAAGATTTTCCGTCCCCTGCTTAAGGAAGGGCCCAGGACAATCGGTATGATGGCCGTTGTTATCGAATCCGGCGGTTCAATGGATGCGGCCGTCAGGGATGTTGCTCGCAGCGGACCGAAAAACACCCGAAAATTATTTTCGGATATTGTTTACGATGCGGATACCCGGGTAATCCCGGATATAAGAACGGGGGTCGAAAAAACCCTATCTTCCCTTCCGAGGGAATTGTCGGGGCTCAGACGTTCGATTCATCTGTTGATGGCGGCTTCCGAACTTCCGTCCGGACCCGAGAAAATAAGAATGCTGAAAGAAGCCACGGATATTTCTCTCGACAGTCTGAAAGACGTCGGTGACAGATTCAGTTCGTCTCTGACAAATCCGTGTATGCTGATTTTCAGTCTGGGTATAATGACTCCGATGATTATGATGTCCGTCCTTCCTTTGTTACAGATCGGCGGAAGTCTGAACAGCGGTACGATGACTCCGCTTCCCCTGACGGTAATAATTCTGATTGTCGTACCGATAGCCGTGCTTGCAATAACAGCCGGCATCAACAGACAAAATCCTTTCGGTTCGGCTGAAATAGACGGGGATTTTTCCGCACTGCGTTTTTACGCTCTGTCCCCTTTGCTCGGAATCGCGGGATTATATTTTTTAAAGGATGTCTCTCAGGCCGTATTCGTCGCAACCGTTCCGGTCAGCATAATTGTGTTCTTAAAACTCAGACCTCTGATGAAGATGGAAAAAGAACGCAAAGATACGGAATTGATGCTTTATGAATCCATATTTGAACTGGGAAACCGTTTGATATCCGGGGATAATTTCGAAAACTCTTTGTTGGGGTCGTTGGAGTCAAAGAAAGAAACGAGAAAAATATCCGAAATAATCAAAAAAGAGATAGTGCTGTGCCGAGGAGATGTCGGAGAGGCAATAAATTCGACGTTGTTTCCTATATCCCATCATATGGCGGAAACTTACGCCGAAGTGTACGACTCATCATTGAAAAATCTGCGGGACGCCGGACGGTTGGCAATTTCCATGGGCAGACAGATACAGGACCGTGAAACGGTTATGTCGAACATTCACAACAAACTGAAAAGTATGTTGGACATGATGACCGCCACCGCCGCGGTGTTCGCCCCCCTGGTTCTGGGATTATGCATGGCAATGCTGAAACCGCTGTCTTCGATCTCCGAAGCGGCGGACATGACGGGCATATCCGTTATCATAGGAATCTATCTCATCGAACTGTGTGCGTTGATGGCCGTACTGACTGTTGCCCTTACGGGTAAAAACGGCGTAAGGGACATGACTTACCGCTTCTCGATGATGCTTCCGATATCGATGATAATATTCTACCTGAGCATGAAATTGATAATCTGACACTCACTGATTATACGTAAAAAGAAAGGGGTGAGGGGTGAGCAAAGGCTCTTCGCGGGCCAGTCTTAATTTTGAATTTGAGCTGCACGGTAGTTGATTCGTGCGGATAGAACAGGTCTTATCGCTGCCCCCTCGGTATGAATAAAGGAATAAGTCCTATTAATCACACTTGGTCCAACCGCAGGCTCTGCATACGTTGCAACCGCCTTGAAATTCAAGCTCCGAACCGCACATGGGACAGGGATTTATTACCTTCCTTTCGGGCTCGGACGTCATCTTTTCGATTCCTTTGGTTTCTATCTGCATTTCTTTCCACATATCCACCAAAGCGTATCCCACCGCCGCAGGGCAGCAGGAGCCTTTGCTGGTATCGTGTTTTGTGAAAGTACGAACCGTGTACGACGGACAGGAACCGCAGCTCTTCAGCTGATCTACGATGGAGTAAACATCGCAACCGCTTCTGGCCGCCAAAGATATCATTCTGGACAGTCCGATCATGAAGTTGTTGCATCCTCCGGTGGAACCTTTGTTGAGATAGGCTTCTACAAGATCTCCCGAATTCGGATCGAAGAATGCCGTACAATGCAGACTTCCGCATCCGGTCATAAGTTTTCTCTTCTTGCCCACAACATCGTCGGCGACTTCGACAACGATTCCTCTGCTCTTCTTTTCGGCATCGGTCAGTTCCCTGACTTCTTCCTTCTTTTCGGAACCCTGAGGGGTAAGGATGCTGTCACGCATACAGCCGTCTCTGAAAACGGTTATTCCCTTGCAGCCTTTCTTCCAGGCGTACAGGTAGATGTCTTCCACATCCTCCACGGGGAATTCTTTGTGAAGATTTACGGTTGAACTGATGGACGCGTCGATATGCTTTTGCCAGGTGGACTGCATATCGATACGGTCTCTGTAATCCAATATCTGTGCGTTTGTGAAATAATCCGGAAGTTCGGAATCGTCCTGATATCCCCGTTCTTCCATGAATTCCTTGATTATCGGAGTGTAAACTTTGTAAAATTCGTCTTTTTCCGAAAGAGAAACCGTTCTGCGTTCGTAATAATTGGCAAAAATAGGTTCGATTCCTCCGGATATTCCCAGCATTGTGGACAGGGTTCCGGTGGGTGCAATTGTAAGAATCTGTGAATTTCTCAAACCGTGTTTCTTTACCAGATTTTTCGTTTCCTGTGTGGTGTTCTCTTTGAAATACGCCGATTCCAGAATGTGTTCGGTAACACACTTGGGGAAAGCCCCTATCTCGGATGCTATCAATGCAGATTCGTTTATTGCCGTGTCTGCCATCATGAATGCCAGTTTATCGCAGAAATCAATGGATTCCGGAGATCCGTATCTGAGTCTGAGTTTTATCAGCATATCCGCCAGGCCCATTATTCCCAAACCTATCTGTCTCCAATCGTTGACGGAATTTCTTTGTTCTTCGAGCGGGTGCAAAGGCAATCCCTCGTCCAGAACTTCGTTAAGTCCCCGGACGCTTATCCTGACGGCTTCCTTGAATTCGTCTTCCATGAATATGCCGTCTTTGTTTACGAAGGCGGCAAGGTTCATGCTGCCCAACAGACAGCTGCCTCCGGCGGGAAGGGGTTCTTCTCCGCAGGGATTGGTTCCCGCATACTCGTAATCGGGAAATTCGCTGAGAAGATTCCAATCGGATATACGGTCCCAGAACAAACATCCGGGCTCGCCGAAATCCCAATTGGCCCTGCACATTTCCTGGAAGAACTCATTGGCGTTCAGATTTTTCTCGACGGTTTCCTTGGTTTCCGGCCTATTGAATTTCTGAACATAGGTTTTCTTGTTTTCCACTGCCTTCATGAATTCGTCGGTCATGCGGATGGACATATTGGCTTTGGTTACCCTTTCCAAATCCGTCTTCACTCTCATGAATTCCTCCATGTCTGGGTGTTCGCATGAGATGGTGAGCATCAAAGCTCCGCGACGTCCGTGCTGACCGATAAGACCGGTAACCATGGAGTAAAGATCGGTGAAAGATACGGATCCGGAGGTTTCCGAAGCCGTATTGTTGATTTTGGCCCCTCGGGGTGCAAGTTTTGACAAATCTATTCCTGCACCGCCCCCGTAACTGAAGGTTCGGGCAAGTTTTCCCGCCGCTTCAAATATGGATTCGATGGAATCTTCCGGAGGCGTGATTACATAACAGTTAGAGTAAGTGACTTTGATACCCGATTTATGCAAACCTCGGTTGGCAAGAATACGACCTCCGAAAAGGAATTTCTGTTCAGCGGCCAACCTGCGTACGTCTGCGTTTCCCGCGGATATCCTGTCCAACCAACCGTCGAAAGATTCGCCTCGGTGGCAGTACTTCTTTTGCCAAATATCAATGCCGAGCTGATTATCGCGGCCCAACCAATCTTCAATCTCCATGATGTGCCTTCACGCATCCGTCATTAATAACTGCTGTCATTAACTTTAGATTTAGGTTAAAAAGCAATCGTGTTTTGCTCTGTTTATTCGTCTGTTGCGAAGGATTTTATTATCTCTTCAAGACGGCCCGGTTCCGTTTTATTCCACGATTCAAACCCTTTTTCCGAAGCTTCCAAACCTATGGTTTTGAAAAGTTCGGGCAATGATGTTTCGGGTACGTTACCGACGACTTTTCCCATTCTTTCTTCGCCGGGAACCGAACTTCCGCCTATGTGTACTTCGAATCCGGGAACGTTTCCTTCGTCTGTTTTCACGGACGTGCCTTTCAATCCGATAATGTGTAACTGGTGACACGTACACGACGAACCGCAGCCCGAAATGGCAATCTTGGGCAAAGCTCCGTCGGGAAGTCCTGCCGATTCTTCCATTTCCAGGAGCTTTTTCAAAACACTTCTGGAATCGCGTTTGCCTGTTTGACACAGAGGATAGCCGATACAGGACAGCGAACTGCCGAAAGCCGACTTGATTGGATGTTTCTTAACAATGTTCTCGGCAATGTTTTTGTCCAGATTTATGAAGTATGCGGATTGATCGGTTCCCATCCGCATATCGCATCCCGGGTTTTCTTCCAGTATTTTCAAAAACATCTCCAACTCTTTGACGGAGGGGTCTCCCAGAACAGGGGAAATTTTTACGGAATATTTGCCGTCTTTCTGAATCATCGCACCTCCGGCATATCCGGTTCCCTTTTTGCTGCCTGCCGACAATGATTCGTTCAGATCCAGACCGCCTCTGTTTTCCGACAATTCGAATTCGTTAAGAAACTCAGAACGGAATCCGTCTTCCCCGAGACGGTCCCTCAGGAATCTGAATCTTGATTCGGCACGGCTTTCGCCCTCGCCGTGACAGATAAACATCGAAAGTGCGGCTTCCACGGCGTACAGAACTTTGTTGGGATTCAGTCCTTCCAATACTCTGATTCCGGTTCTGGATCCTCTGTTGCCCATGCCTCCTCCTGCATATACATCGAAAGAATCGTTTACGGCGACGAAGCCCAAATCTCTGGCTACCGCGTCCGAATCTTCATCGGCTCCGTTTGAAAAGGATATTTTGAATTTACTGGGGAAAAGTGATTTTTCCGTTATGCCGAGAATATAATCTTCGGTGACTTCGGCAAACGGGAGTACATCGAAAACTTCGCTCGGGTCGACCCCCGAAAGGGGCGAAGCAGCAACATTGCGGAGGTTGTTGCCCCCTGTGCCCAGAGTTATGATTCCGACATCCGTCGCCGCACGAATGGTATCAACGGTCTGTTTTCCGGTCAAACCGTGAATCTGAATAGTCTGACATGTGGTGAAATGAACAAAATCCGCATTGTGTTCTTTTGCTTTATTCAGAATGAATTTTAATTTTTCGGCCGTCAGCACTCCGCCGGCAAGACGCAGTCTTACGACATGCCCGCCCACTTTCTGGGGGATGCTTCCGAAATACCCCGCCATCGGCTTATATTCTTTTAAACCTAGATCGCCGCTGTCATACGCGGCAATCCCTTTTTCGAATTCGGACAGTTCGTTCTTGAATTTGGACACATCGGGCTTCGGCATTCCCGTTCTTTTTTCTATTGTATTCATCGTAATTTTGTTCCCCCGTTCATTTATCAAAGCGAAACAGAAACACGAATGAACTGTCATTATATGGTCTTTTCATGATTAAAAACAATAAGTCGGTATGTTACTTCGATATGAACTTATACCGTCAGAACGTAATCCGTCACAGACAGTAAGATGGTAGGACTGTTTGGATTTTAATGAAAAATTATATAACAGTCTAGCCAATAATGTGCTAAGTCCAACGGACTGATTCTTATTGTTCAATATATGAGGTAAATAAATGTCAGGTGAAGAAACTTTTAAAACAGGTACCACCACCATCGGCCTGAAACTGAAGGACGGTATTATACTGGCCACCGATCAGAGAGCTACAGCAGGCAACATGATTGCCAACAAAGATGTCAGAAAGGTTTACCCTCTGGCGGACAACATCGGCATGACCATTGCCGGTTCTGTGGGCGATGCTCAGTTAATGGTCAGGTACATGACGGGTGAAATTGCTCTGTTCAGAATGAAGAAGGGCATGCCTATTTCCGTTAAAGCCGCAGCAACCTTAGTTTCCAATGCCATAAGACAGGGCTTCTACCTCGGCCTTATTGTCGGCGGATACGATTCCACCGGCGGACACATCTACACCGTTGACGGGGCCGGAGGATGCCTTGAAGACAACTATATGTCCGTAGGATCCGGTTCTGTATTCGCTCTCGGATCTTTGGAATCCACCTACAAAGAAGGCATGACAAAGAACCAGGGCATCGATGCCGCGATTACCGCTCTTAACTCTTCCAGAAGGAGAGACGCGTACAGCGGCGACGGTTTCATGGTGGCATTCATCGGAGATGAGGGGTACCAGGAAATTCCGCAGGAAGACCTAAAGAAACGCTGCGAAAAGCTTGGATTCCTTTATCCCAACTGAAACTATTTTTCAAACCATTATTTTTAACAATTTATGACATGTTTTAATGTCACCTTGGTAGGATTTGAATGAATGCAGACAAGCTGTTTGATAACCTAAGGGAAGAAGTAAGGAGGCTTGCCCCCGAATCTCTTGAAATATCTTCGATAGATTTTGAAGGCCCGATAGTCGTTATTTACACAAAAGAGTACGACAAAGTATCGGGAGATAACAAAGTCGCAAGAGACATGGCACAGGGACTCCACAAAAGAGTCGATATCAGACCCGACCCTTCCACATTGGGGGATCCCGACGAGGTTGAGAAAAAACTCAGAGAACTCATTCCCGAAGAAGCGGGGATATTCGACATATTCTTTAACGACGACACGGGAGAAGTTATTGTTGAAGCGATAAAACCCGATGTCGTAAAAGGCAGCGAAGGCTCGTTGATTCTGAATCTTAAACAGGAAACCGGTTGGAACGTCAAGGTAATGCGCACCCCTCCGATTCCTTCCAAAACCGTGGCGGATGTACGCGGTTATCTCAGAAATTACAAAGATGAAAGACATGAGATGCTCCGAAGAGTCGCCCGCAGACTTGCCCGCCCCACTCTGGGCGGGGAACAGTGGGTAAGAATGACGACCTTAGGGGGATTCCGGCAGGTCGGACGTTCCGCCACTCTGCTGATGACCAGGGAAAGTAAAATTCTCATAGACTGCGGATTGGATCCCGGCAGCGACGACACGCCGTATTTCGCAATACCGGAAATACAGCCGCTGAGCGAAATAGACGCCGTTGTTTTGACACACGCCCACTTGGATCACTGCGGAACTCTCCCTGCACTGTTCAAATACGGTTACGAAGGACCCGTATATTGCACCGCACCCACCAGAGACCTGATGGCTCTGCTTCAGTTGGATAATATAAAACTCGGTTTCGGAGAAGCAAAGAAAAACCTCTACGAAGCGAAGGACGTGCGTAAGGAAATTATGCACACGATTACGCTGAAGTATAACGAAACCACGGATATTGCTCCGGACGTGCGCCTTACAATGTATAACGCGGGTCATATTCTGGGTTCGTCGATAGCTCATTTCCATATCGGAGACGGTCTCCACAATGTCGCGTTCAGCGGAGATTCGAAGTTCGAAAAAACCTGGCTGTTCAATCCTGCACACAATAAATTCCCCAGATTGGAATCTCTTGTGATAGAATCCACGTACGGAGGCAGAAATGATGTTCAGCCTTCCCGAAGCGACGCCAGCGAGGAAATGGGCAGATTGCTGAAACAGGCAACCGAAAGCGGCGGAAAGGTGCTGATACCCGTTTTCGCCGTCGGAAGATCCCAGGAAGTTATGCTGGTTATCGAAGAGCTCATGAAAACGGGTAAAATTCCGAAGCTTAACGTATACCTGGACGGTATGATTTGGGAAGCCACCGCGATTCACACCGCATATCCGGAATTCCTTAACACTCAGCTCAGAACTAAAATATTCCAGCAGGATGAAAATCCCTTCCTTTCGCCCATATTCAAACGGGTGGAAACCCCGAGTATGCGCGAAGAAATCTGTCATTCTCCCGACCCCTGTATCGTATTGGCCACAAGCGGTATGATGTCCGGCGGACCGGTAATGGAATATTTCAGAGAATGGGCGGACGACGAGAAAAACTGGTTGCTGTTCGTAGGTTACCAGAGCGAAGGAAGCATCGGCCGTACGATTCAGAGGGGGCGTAATGAAATAACCCTCAACAACAGAGGAAAATCAATCAATCTGAAAATCAGGATGCAGCGTGAAACCGTTGACGGTTTCTCCGGTCACTCCGACAGAAAGCAGTTGATGAAATTTATCTCTACGATGGAACCCCGTCCGGATAAGATTATAATAGGTCACGGCGAAGATCGCAAATGTTCGGATCTGGCATCGTCTCTGTACAAGAAATTCGGTATTGAAACCAAGGCTCCCCAGAATCTGGAAACCGTAAGACTCAGGTGATTTAGGAAAAAACCCCAAAAGGGTAAGAAGTTTCTGAGCCGGGCTTACCAGTTGGTAGCTCTGAGCTCGAAGTACTTCTGGGGGTGCTTGCAGGCAGGACACTCGAGAGGCGCTTCTTTGCCCACGTGTATGTGACCGCAGTTACCGCATTTCCACATCACGGCCTCGCCTTTCCTGAAAACAACGCCTTCTTTGATGTTCTTGAGAAGAGCCAGATATCTTTCTTCGTGATTTTTCTCGACTTTGCCTACATTCTCGAAAAGAGTGGCGATTTCATCGAATCCTTCCTCGCGGGCAATTTTTGCAAATGCAGGGTACATCTCGCTCCACTCGTAGTTTTCGCCTTCGGCGGCATCTTCGAGATTGGAGGTGGTGTCGCGTATTGCTCCGCCGCAAAGTTCCTTGAACCAGAGTTTTGCATGCTCTTTTTCGTTATCGGCTGTCTCAAGGAATATGTTGGCGATTTGTTCGTACCCGTCCTTCCTTGCCTGAGAGGCATAGTAGGTGTACTTGTTTCTAGCCATACTCTCGCCCGCAAATGCGGTATTGAGATTCTCTTCAGTTTTGGATCCTTTAAGTTCCATATTTTCTACCTATTCAACTAAGAAGTACTTGTTAATTATGTACTTTCCTAAAGAAAAAATCCTTAATGACGGAAATTTATTAACGTTTCTTGGGGCGGTGGGAAAATCCTTTCTTTAAATTTCCGTCCTTGTCGAAATGGTATTTCAAAAGTTTCGTAAGATTCTTCTGCGCAGAATAATTCTCGGGATCCAACTGAATTATGATTTCCAATTCTTTCTTTGCTTTGACATATTCCCTGAGATCGTTCAAAAGTACCGCGGTATAGTTGATTCTGTGATCGACGTCATTGGGTTCAAGTTCGATTGCCTTAAGAAAATATTCCGCGGATTTTCTGAAATCAAGCATTTGCATTCTGAGAAATCTTCCGTATGCGCTGCACACTTCGGCAGAAGGTTCATTATCAACTATGCGTTGAAAAATTTCATCGGTTTCTTTGTTATATTTTTTATATGAACTTAATGCGGTGGCTTTGGCTTTCAGACATTCGAAATTTTCCGGATCTCTTTCCAAAACGGCATCCAATTGAAAAATACCGAAGTCGAACTCATTAAGGCTATAAATGTAGATATTGGCAAGAAGAATACGGGCCTTATGGTTTTCCGGATCCCTTGCGAGATAATTTTCCAACGTCTTTGCGGCGCCTGCCGGATTACCGCCGCTGTTTTGACGTTTTGCCCTTTCCATAGCCTCAAAGGCAGAGTCCATCATGACCCATGTTATGCGAGACTGCGTTATAATCCTTAAGGAACATTTTTCAGTCATACCGATGATTCGATATCATGCCTTTGAAAGTTTACCTGGCGGCTCCTTTGTTCTGCGAAGCCGAATTGGATTACAATAAAAAATTGGCCGATAAACTGGAAAATGAAGGATTTGACGTTCTTCTTCCTCAGGAACTGGAAACCGGCGTTGCCGATTTGGTGAGAGCACGGCCGGAAGACGCTTACAAAGAAGTTTTTAAGATGGATTTGGAAGCCCTGATGTCATGTGACATATTGGTAATGGTGATGGACGGCAGGGTTCCGGACGAGGGGGCCTGCGTTGAATTGGGGGTGGCTTACGCCTCCGGCATAGAGTGCTTCGGAATAAAAACCGATATCCGCTCTTCAGAATACGGCACGGATAATTTCATGATTACCGGGGCGTTGAAAGGAAGAGTTTTCGACAATATCAAAGATTTATGCGAATCCGTAAGAAACGCTGCGATAAAATCCAACGATTAAATATTCAAAAATCGATATATCCGGCATGGCCAAAGAAAGCAAAACAAAAAGTGATTCCAAACCGGAATCCAAGGTGTACAGAGTGACTCCGGACAAAGAGCGCAACAAATGGAGGGTCAAAGCCGACGGGGCCGACCGAGCCATAGGGTATTATAACACAAAAGCCGAAGCCGTAAAAAAAGCCGAAGAGCTGAAGAACAAGAACAAAAACGCCCGATTATCGATTCATAAAAAAGACGGAAAGATCCAGGATAACAGATAAGCCGTCACATCGGCTTCTTGGACTCTCTTATAATTTTTTCTTCCATTGCCTGTTTTTCCCTGTCGAAACTTTCAATCATTCCGTTTTTAAAACGGCGATAGAATGAATTCACATACATGAATGAATAAAGAGCGGATATCACAACTATGAATGCAAGATAACTTGCATAAATAATAAACACTTTTGCAAGATCCATTTTAAGATAAGCCAGCATCATGAATAACAGAAGGAAAAACATCACCACCACTGCACTTGTGGTAAGTCTTCTTCTCATTCCCTTCCATAAGTACACATCTCTCGGAGCATCGGATTTTGCTTTTACGCCTATGCATCTTACGATGTGCCAGGGTACGATCAATGCCGCAATGAACAACGACAGGAACACAGAAACCATCAACATGACTTCTATCGGCATTTCATTCACAAAATAAGGACTCAGGAAGATGAAGGAGCATATTGCAAGTCCGGAAACAATGATACCGGACATCATTTCATAAAATACTCTTACGTTGAATTTTTCATCATCGGCTTCAGGTTCAAGAACCACGTCGTGAATGTCCAAAACCTCGGGAATATCGAATAGCCAGTTTGATACTTTTATAACCAATTTATTCGGATTGTTTTTAATCGGCCCAATGAGAATTTTAGAAAAGTATTTTCTGAAATAAGCGGAAATAACCGAAGAAACAGCGGCTGCAACGGTAATGATTGTGAGTTCTATTACATAGCAACCCATAAGCAGCGTGCCGAAGTTTACCTCGCCCCCCTTGAAAAACAGATAAAATTGACTGATAAAAGCGGTCGGTGAAAAATCGACCCCGTGCCTGTAAAACATGATACCCGAGAATATTATCGGACCCAGAATCAGCACGGGTACGAAGTAACGGTATTTTACCACGGGCTTATCGATAAAAAATAAACAGATGATGCCGAGGATGACAAATCCAGAAACAAAACCGATACAGATGTTATAAAGAATTTCGTGAATTTCACTGATGGAATTAACGACACTGAATGCTGCAACAAGGATCAGACAGAAAACAATCACCAACGGAAAGTACCTGACAATGAATGCATCAAGCCTTTTGTGCCTGGGATTTTCATCACCGATTGTTTCGTTCGATTCCCTCATCATACATGTAAATACAATCTAATATCAAATATTTACGCAAATATCCTTATTTATCCGTAACAGTTAGCCATAGTATGGCCGACCCTTCAGGACTGAAGTTAAGAGGTTATTCGCACAGTGACGTTGACGCCCGTCGGGCGGCGGCGGAAGAATTCAGCGGTGCCTCATTGGAATATGTATCAAAATTCTGTTTTAAATCGGAATCCGCATCCAAGAACATAGAAAATATGATTGGTGCAACACAGATTCCGCTCGGATACGCCGGTCCCGTGACTATAGAAGGCGAATACGCCAAGGGTAGATTCCTTGTTCCGTTGGCCACAACCGAAGGGGCATTGGTTGCATCCATATCACGAGGCATGTCGGTTGCGGAATCCGGAGGAGGTATCAGAGCCAGGGTTTTCCGGGACGCGATGACAAGAGCCCCGGTTTTCAAAGTAAAAGATTTGGCTCACTCGGCTGAAGTCATAGATTGGGTTGAAAACAACATGGATCTATTGGAAAAGGCGGTAAGTGAAACTACCTCTCACGGAAAACTTCTGGAAATTGAACCGTACCCGAACGGCAGAAGTCTGTATCTCAGATTTGCTTTTTCCACCGGTGATGCAATGGGGATGAATATGGCCACAATTGCCACGGAAGCCGCCTGCAGGGAGATTGAAAAACATACCGGGGCTCAAATGGTATCTGTTTCCGGAAATATGTGCAGTGATAAGAAACCTGCCGCAATCAACGTAATCAAGGGAAGAGGAAAAACCGTTGTCGCCGAAGCTTTGATTCCGAAAAAAATTGTTGAAGAAAGGCTTCACGCGACAGTCGATTCCATCATAGAAATCAATTATCGCAAAAATCTCATGGGCAGTTCCTTGTCCGGAACTTTGGGTGCCAACGCCCATGCCGCCAACATGGCCGCCGCAGTGTATATCGCCACCGGGCAGGATCCTGCACAGGTCGTAGGTGCCAGTATGACTTTCGTATCCTGCGAAGACGTTGATGGGGATCTGTATATTTCAGTAAGAATGCCGGTTGTCGAAGTCGGAACGGTGGGGGGAGGAACATCCTTGCCGTGTCAGGCAGAAGCCTTGAAGATGATCGATTGTCTCGGCGCCGGAAAAGCGAAAAAGCTTGCCGAAATCGTAGCCTCGACGATACTTGCCGGGGAACTGTCCACGTTGGCCGCTCAGGCCGCGGGTCATCTCGGCTCCGCTCATTCCGCATTGGGGCGTTGATGTTTGACGAGCCCTTTTATACGAAATTATCAATGGAGTGGATATGCCGGTAATAAACTTCAGCTACAGCGATTTGTGTTCGTTGATAGGTGAGGATATACCCAGATCTGTTCTGGAAGAAAGAATACCCCTTATGGGCGCCGATATGGGCGATTCAGAAAACAGTACGGACGATATGTCCGTGGAATTCTTCCCCGACCGTCCGGACCTTTACAGTGCCGAAGGAATAGCCAGAGCTCTGAGATCGTTCTTTGATATATCCCCCGGATTGCAAACATACGATACAGAAGAATCCGATATCGATGTTGTAATCGATGAAAATGTAAAATCGTTGAGACCGTATTTTCTGTGCGGTGCGGTTCTTAATTTAAAAATTACTGAAGATTTTCTTAAATCAATGATGGATTTACAGGAAAAACTTCATCTTACAATCGGCCGTAAAAGAAACAAGCTGGCTATCGGAATACACGACCTGGATAAAGTAGCGCCGCCCTTTACATATTCTCTGGAAGACCCGAAATCGGTCAGATTTTCTCCGTTGGGTCATACGGAAGTAATGAATCTCTTTGAAATTCTGGAGAAGCACGAAAAAGGACGGGAATACGCATCCGTTTTGAAAGATGCGAAAAAATACCCGATTATACGGGACAGCAACGGAGATGTTCTTTCATTCCCCCCTATTATAAACGGATCGCTGACCACCGTTACCACCGATACAAAAAATGTATTTGTGGATGTTACCGGTACCGACCGGAAAGCCGTAAAAGGTGCTTTGGACATTGTTTGTACGGCCTTGGCCGAAAGAGGAGGACGCATCGCATCCGTAAGAATGGAAGACTCGGGCGATAAATTCAAATCTCCGGATTTGACTCCGATTCAAAAATTTGTATCCGTGAAAGAATGCAATAAATTCCTCGGTACGGAATTGGATGCGAAAGAAATGTCGCATTCTCTTGAAAAGATGGGTTTGGGTGCCAGGCCCGACGGCAAAGAAAAGATATCCGTTACCATACCGACAACCAGAACGGATATAATGCATGATGTGGATATTTTTGAAGACGTGGCTATCGGATACGGATTTGAAAATTTCGGCGGTTCTTATAAACTTGACAATACCGTTGCCTCCCGTTTAAACGAAACTGTGTTTTCGGACAATATCAGAAATATAATGATCGGTCTGGGATTTACCGAAGTCACTACTTTGACTTTAAGCAACGAAAAAGATGAATTCACTAAATCCGGAATGCCCGGCACTGAGACGGTCACGATTAAAAATCCCATTACGGAGGACCACACCTGTTTGCGTGTCAATCTTTTCCCCAGCCTAATGAGAATATTGAGGCATAACAGACACAGGGATCTGCCTCAAAAAATATTCGAAGTCGGCTATGTGGTAAAAGATATGAAAAACTCTCTTCACCTCTGCGCGGTTACCGCCGCATCACGCACCTCGTTCACAGAGTCCAAATCTTTGGCCGAAGCCGTACTGAAAGAATTAGGATGCGGTTATTCCATTGAAAACTGTCCGTACGGTACATTTGTTCCAGGCAGAGGCGCCTCTGTCGTTATTGACGGGGAAAACGCAGGTGTCTTCGGCGAAGTATCTCCCGAAGTTATTGCGGAATTCGGTATTAATCACCCTATTATTATGTTTGAATTGAATTTGGACAATCAGATTTCAAAAAGTGCCAGTATGTTTTGAAGTGATATTATGGAAATTGGAGATATGTTTCCGGGATTCGTTTTAAACGACGAAAACGGCGAAAGATTTGACAGCAAGGAATTGGAAGGGGTTCGTTACGTAATTTACTTCTACCCCAAGGACAACACCTCGGGTTGCACAAAAGAAGCATTGGAATTTACCGAACTGATCTCAAAGTTTATGATGAGGAATATACCCGTCATAGGCGTAAGCCGGGACTCCCCCGCATCCCACAGAAAATTCATCGACAAATATGGATTGAAAGTAAAACTTATCAGCGATCCGGATCACGTTCTTACGGAAGCCGTCGGAGCATGGGGATTGAAAAAGTTGTACGGAAAGGAATACGAGGGAGTATTCCGTTCCACGTTTATCGTAGGCAAGGATGGAAAAGTGGAAGCGGTTTGGAAAAATGTTAAGGTGGCAGGCCATGCGGAAAATGTACTGGAACGTGCCATATCCCTTTTAAAATCCTGATCAAAGAATTTCTTTGTAATTACCTCCGCGGTAGTGCCAGTAAACAGCCGTGCCTTTCCGGTCCTTGGTTCCTTCCGGTGACGGGAAGACATCATTTTTTACGGTTACCACCTGAGGGAAGGTCGTACATCCGTAACGCATGGTTTTTCCTCCGGTGTCCTTGAACATTATCAGCTTCCTGCCTTCAAGTTCCAGGCCGCAGATGTTGGTGACAACGCCGGTTCCCATAGATGCCGCCACGCGGGGTGCCAGTTCGGCGCCTTTGAGTGTTGAAGCCATCAAAACGGATGCGGGAATCACTCTTTCGCAAACGGATGTTATGGATTCGGCATAAGCTTCGGGATGGAATTCCTTCAAACGCTGATCCCTTACGTGATACAGAGAATCGACACCATATGAGAATGATTCGTCATACAGCGATTTTACCTCGGGACCGCCGAATATGACACCGAACACCCTCCCACTGTTCAATTCAACGGCTTTTGCAATCAATTGAGCGGATGTCGGATGCATTTTGAGCGTCCCGTCCTCCTCATACGTTTCAATGAATACCAATACTCCGTCTGCCGTTGACTGATTCGTATCGTATCTTTCAAGCATTCCCGGAGGAAGCTTCTTCTCCCCTTCGCAGGAATCTCCGTCTCCGCTGCTGGAACAGGAACCGTTTAACGCACAGGTACTGCAACCGCTCATCAGCATGCCCCCAACGTAATAATTCTCGAACCTCTGATTCCTACGGAAGGCAGTGCAAGTTTCAGTTCTTTGCGCCCTACGACTTCAATCTCTGCATCGGATTCTTTTTTTGAATAAGGTATCCGAACATCTTCCGCCATTGAAACCACGGACCCGACGGGAACTCTGCATTTTCTTGTATCGCCGTCGTAATTCTGAATCGCATAAATTCCCTCGTTGTCTCGGCCTATTTCGGTCACATAGCAGAACTGCTGAACCTGCAACAAATGTGCCAGCATCGGGACTGTGGAACTGTAACCGCTGAAAACGATTAATCCCCTTTCGGGACAGTACTCGTCGATGAACGCAGTGTATATCCTGGAAAGTACCCAGGAATCGGAGCCCATAAAATCCCTATCCATTATACGGAAGGCTCTTGATGCTCCGCCAGAAATGCATTCTTTGAGCGGAGAATCCAACTTTTCGGTACCCATGGCAACGGATGTCAGACTGTCGCCGTCCTCCATTATCGATTGTACGGAACCTATGGCGGACGAGGGGTCGCCCGCAACTGATATTACGTATTCCATACAACCCGTATTGACGGATTGTACTATTAATGTAATCAGTATCCGAGAGAATCGGATATTCTGGGAACCATTGCGGCCATTATGGATTGCTCAGTGAGTTCTTTACGGTTAAGCAACCCGTCGGTCAACAGTCCGATGGCTCCGCCTTTCTTTCCTATGTCTTCTCTGCCGTACAGATCGCGTATTGCGTCCGAAACGGTTTTGCCCTCACGGACGGAAGCGGAAATATCATCCGGATACCTGAAACCGGAACCCATGCCTATTGTTAACATTCCTTTGTTATCGAAAACAGCACAATACTGAATATCATACAAACCGTCTTCCAATTCAAAAACACCGGCTTCTATCCCTACGGACATTTCATGATTTCCGAGAGCGCTTTTGGCACGGTTCACTGCGCCTTGCCGTACATCTTTTTCAAACGGCTGTTCCGGAACACCGGATTCCACATCAACCGATGTTATTCTCACGTTGCCGTATATTTTTTCCATTACCGCTCTGACGGCTTCTGTCTTTACGGGATTCAGTGAGCCCACGGATATGTCCGGAACATCGGCATCGCCGTCTTTGCCGTACCTGCCTTCCAGAATGCCTTTGGAGCTTATCTTTGAACCGTCAGATGCCATTACAAGGGGAACAACCGAGAATTCCAACGGAGGCACCCCTCTCGATTTCCTTTCCTCGTTGAGTTTTTTTCCGTTGGGCAATGTTTCCTCGGAAACGACCAACACATCCACGGAATCCATATTTTCTTTGGGTCCGTAGATATCGTCTATGACGAATATTTCCCAATTGCCCTTCATGCCGGACAGAAATTTTTCCAACGCCGACATTCTTATGCTTAACGGGATGGGGTTTTCACGTTTTTGGGATGCCATTCTGTCCGATGTTATACCCACGGATACGTGGCCGCCGATTTCAAAAGCTCTGTTGATAAGCGCACGGTGTCCGTCATGCAACACATCGAAGGTGCCGGCGACGGCAACTCTCATTTCATAGCCCCCAATACATCAGGAGAACCGTGAACGCTACAAGGCCTATCATCAGAATAACATACTTCCCGAGCTTTTTCTTAACATCCTTGCCGGAAGTATCCCTGCATTCGTCGGTGCAGTAATTGCCTACGCCCACGAATGCTTTACCGCAGTTTATGCAGTGTCTGTGTTGCGGTATTCTCTCCACATCGGCCATGATACCGGATAAAGATAGAGATAATAAAGGTTCACTCCGAACGGTCCATTTCGTTCTGAGCTATGACTATGCATTGACTGGCAAGCATACTGCGGGGACCCAGGCATATTTTTGAAGGCGAATATGAAAGTGTCGCGGATTCTTCTTCTTCGGTGAGATCTCTGTCGTCGCCCAATATAAAAACCGGGTTTTCCGGGAATTCGAAACCGCGGATATCGGTGCCGTCTTCTTTGAGATATACGAAGTTGCCTTTGTCGGATAAGTATTCCAGTACATTTTCAAAAGACATTCTGGAAATATACACTCCGGGGGAGGATCTGATTTCACCCTCTTCCGGCACATCTTTCATAAGAGCGTTTCTTACCAATGAAGATGTGCTCCTTTCGTCGGGATTGAGATATCTGATGCTCTCTCCGGAAAACCGTACGGTTTTGGGTGCGTCGTCTCCGCCCTGCAGTATAAGATAGACTTCGGTATCCTTGCGTATTTCGTGACTGAGGAAAAACGCCGAAGTGACGCATCTTACGAGCACGTCCAATCTTCCGGCGCCTCCGCAAATATCGTCCAATTTGAAATCCGGCGTACTGGCTGCGCGATGGCCCGTTACAACAAAGTAACGCATGTTTACGACCCCATGTCGATATCCGAGTCCATATCGCCCAACTGTTTCATGAGTTGTTTACGCATTTTACGGTTCTTGCTGAACGAACCCATCATCTTTTTGCTCTGATTGTATTGTTTCATCAGCAATCGGACGTCTTTCGGTTCGACACCGGCGCCGGCGGCAATTCTGTCCACCCTCTTGCCTTTGATAATGTTGGGATTTTCTTTTTCTTCCAGGGTCATGGAATCCATTATGACTTTGAACTGATTGAGTCTTCTCTGGGATTCTTCGTAATCGATTTTATCCTGCATGTTGCTCATACCGGGAAGCATCGACATTACTTTGCTGAGAGGACCCATCTTGGTGACCGCAATCATTTGCTGATACATATCCACCAAACTGAATTTTCCGGACATCATGTTTCTGCTGGCCTGTTCGACGGCTTCGTCATGACCGATTTCGTCCTTGACAATTTCAGCAAGATAAGACAGATCGCCCATGCCCAAAAGTCTTGAAATGAAACGGTTTGCATCAAACGGTTCCAAATCCCGGATATGTTCCCCGGTACCGAGGAAAACTATTCTGGCATTCGTTTTCGATACTGCGGAAAGAGCTCCTCCTCCTTTTGCGGTACCGTCCATTTTTGTCAGGATGACTCCGGTTACCCCGACCGCTTTATGGAATGCCTCAGCCTGGGGACCGGCCTGCTGACCCACCTGTGAATCCAATACAAGGATTCTCTCGTCGGGGTCTGCGACTTTGGATATCTCCTTCAATTCGGTTATGAGGTCGTCTTCCAGCGCATGACGTCCCGAGGTATCCACAATTACTATTTTCTTGTCTTTGAACGCTTTCATTCCGTCTTTGACGATCTTTGCGGCATTCTTTTCGCCCGGTTCGCCGTAAACATCGGCTCCGACCTTCAATCCGAGTTGTTTAAGCTGATCCAATGCGGCGGGACGGTAAACATCGGCTCCGATGAGTCCGACGGTAAATCCTTTTTTAATGAAATAATTTGCAAGTTTGCCGGTTGTGGTGGTTTTACCCTGACCGTATAAACCGACCATCATTATCGTCTGAGGTTTGTTTGCAAGGCCTTCTCCGTTATCGAGAAGCGAAACCATCTCGTCGTAAATTATACCGACAACATGATCTTTTGCACTTTTCCCTGCCGGAGGTTTTTCATTGAGTGCCCGTTCCTGTACGACCGAGGTAAGCTCAAGCACCAATTGGACATTGACATCGGCCTGCAACAATGCGCGTTGCAGATCTTTGGAAATTTCTTTTATAAGATTTTCATCCACCGATGAAGCGCCGGTGATTTTTTTGAGGACGTCCCTCAACGACTTTCCCAAACCTTCCATTACCATAGAAACAACACCTAGATGGGATACGATATATTATAGATTTTAGTCTGAAGGCAAAATAGAAGTAAACTTAAAAAAATTAAGTGCGGGAAGAGGCCAGCCGGTCAGAAGGGATGGGATGCACTCTACATAACTGACCTAATCCCCGTATAACTTGATTAGGTTAGTATCTATATAAAGGTTCTGAAATTAAAGAAAAATGAATTCTGCCTGCGGTTTTTATCCGCAGGCGAAAGTGTTTAAAGGTATCCGGAACGCTGAAGCGCCATAAGATCGTCCGTGCTGAGCTTTTCACCGTTCTTGAAACGCTCGAATATCTCTTTGGCTTCTTTCTTGTTCTCGGCTTCGGCCTTCTTTCTGCGGACGTTGGTCTTGCGGTTCCTGATGGATGCCGCTTCTTTGTCCGTTTCCTGAAGTGCACCGACGATTTCTATGTGCTTCTTGTGCTCTTCGTCGCCGAGACGCCTGTATTCGATGTGTTTGACCTGAGCCGCATCCGCTTCCTTGCGGATTCTGTCAGCCTGATCGTAGTATGAAATCATATTTTCATGTTCGGACTGTGCTTTGTCGGCGTATTCGGTCATTTCGGCGTGGTGAGTTTCGGCTTTTGTCTTGGCTTCCTTGAATTCGGTGTGGACTTTCCTGAACTCTGCATTCTGTTCAAGGTTTGATTCCTCTTCCGATGCGCGTTCTTTGATAGCCTTTGCCAAATCGGATATCTGCCTGACGATGCTTTCTTCCGCGTCTTTGCTCAAAGTCACGGTCTGCTGCTGAATTTCCAACCTTCTCAGGTTTCTTCTCATATCTTCGAGTGATTGTTTGGATCGATCTTTTTCAGGTTTTTCCGGTCTGAGTTCAGCCATCTTGACTTTGAATTCGGAAACTTTCTCATTCCATTCGTCACGGAGGGCTTTGGATTCTCTGACGAGGTTGTTGTACTCATCACGCCTCTCTCTGCATTCGCTTGCCTGGGTAACAAAATCCCTTACCTGTGCATTGAGAGCGTCCCTCTTAGCCTTCCAATCTCTGGCAAGAACATGATATTCGTCCCTCTGTTTTCTGTGCTTGTCGGCATCGAGATCCGCAATGCTGCGTTTCTCTTCAAGGGCTTCGAGTCTCTTTTCCGACTCTTTTTCATCATATTCTTTTTCTTCCGTATCCGGTACGTCTTCCGTTTCCGCAGCTTTGTCCGCTTCAACGGTTTCTTCATTCACGTCTTCGACAGTCTCTTCGGCTGCTTTTTCCACAGGTTCTTCGACCTTGGCTTCGACAGTTTCGACAATAACTTCGTTTTCGACGGATACAGTTTCCTCTTGCTGAACTTCTTCAGAATTCTGCTGAGCTTTTAAATCGACCTCTTTCATAAATCCACACTCGTGTTCGACTGATTATGAGAAAAGCATAATCCACTTAAATCGGTCTATGAAACAATTCCCTTATAAGATTTTCTCTTTNNCTTCATTCACGTCTTCGACAGTCTTTTCCGCTGTTTCTTCCACAGGTTCTTCGACCTTGGTTTCGACAGTTTCGACAATGACTTCGTTTTCGACAGATACGGTTTCCTCTTGCTGAACTTCTTCA
>DAHY01000031.1:44543-48079 GCA_002498605.1 Methanomassiliicoccaceae archaeon UBA404
ATTCCCTTATAAGATTTTCTCTTTAGTGCGCGGTAAATGCTCATCCAAAGCAACGAATCGTCGGATTTGGGTCGCGTCCCTAATCACTTATAAATAATTCGATTCACTCACTCACACGATTCACATGAAAGAATTATGCCCGCTGGACTACAGATACGGCCACGAGGACATGAAGTCCATATTCTACGCCACCAGTCGTCTCCAGTATCAAATGGATGTTGAGGCCGCTCTTGCGAAGGCCCATGCCGCTCTGGGCACGATATCCGCGGAAGACGCCGAAGAGATCTGCAGAGTGTCAACTCTCGATATTGTCAAACCCGAAAGAGTAATGGAGATTGAAACCGAAACCAGACACGATCTTATGGCCATGGTCAAAGCCATGACCGAACAGTGTTCCGGAAATGCGGGCAAATACATTCACCTGGGGGCCACCTCCAACGACATCGTTGACACCGCCACCGCTCTTCAGATCAAAGATGCGCTGGATATCATCGAAAAAGATGTCGATATTCTGATTTATTCTTTTGCAAAATTGGCTAAACGGGAAAGGGATACCCTGGAAATGGGCAGAACCCACGCTCAGTTTGCCATCCCCATCACTTTCGGATTTAAAATTTCGGGATATATAGCCGAAATGCTGAGACACAGAGACCGTCTGAGAGAAATCCGTCCGAGGGCCTGCGCCGGCAAAATGTCCGGTGCCGTCGGCACAGGTGCGGCTCTGGGAAAAAATTCCTTTAAAATTCAGGAAACCGTCATGGGGTATCTGGGATTGGAATACGAGCCTGCCGCGACTCAGGTTGTCGGAAGGGACAGATATACCGAACTGATTTGTTTGATGGCAAACATCGCCACATCCCTGGAAAGATATTGCACCGAAGTAAGAAACCTTCAAAGATCCGAAATAGCCGAAGTTTCCGAGGCTTTCGATGAAGAGAAACAGGTAGGCAGTTCGACTATGGCTCACAAACGCAATCCCATAAACTCGGAAAACGTATGCGGTTTGGCCAGAATACTGAGGGGATTCGTTACTCCCACGTTCGAATGCCAGGTGCTGTGGCATGAAAGAGATCTTTCCAATTCCTCTTCCGAACGTTTCACGCTGCCTCATGTTTTCACACTTTTGGACGAAATGCTCAGAAAGACAAATTACATATTTGACGGAATGACGGTTCATTCGGAAAATATGCTTAAAAACATTGAACTTTCCAAAGGACTGATTATGGCCGAGCCCGTAATGATGAAATTAACCGAAAAGGGAATGGGCAGACAGGACGCTCATGAAATACTCCGCAAAGCTTCCATGACAGCCATAGACGAAAACCGTCAACTGAGAGACATACTTCTTGAAATGGAAGAACTGAAGGATATTCTGACGCCCGATGAAATTGTCAGCGTTATGAATCCCGCGGGATACACCGGTGCTTCGGGCGAAATAACCGATCGTATGGTAGCCGCCGCGGAAGCGGCACTCGGAAGAAAGGTGTAAAAATGTCCAGAAGAAAAATTATCCTGAGACAGGCCGCGATATTCGGAGCAATAGCGGGATTTGTCGTGTTCACGATATTCTACTATCTGGACCCGTCGCTGAGACACCTGTTGTTCATACCCATCGGAGCCCTTTTGGGCTGGGGTTATTCCTATACGGAAAGAGGTCAAAGAGACCAGGAAGACTGATCAGAGCTTCTTTCCCGCATTTGCGCCGGGTGTTACGTAGTATATCTCATCAACGGTGAGTTTGAACAGAGTCTTCGCAGGGTAGGTTTCTTTCTTCTTGTGAGCAAGATCCACCGCAAACTCATAATCTTTCCCGGAGTCTTCGACCTTTACGGAACACTTGACCTGATAGCTTTCTGTGAAACCCGGCTCCCAGATATAAAATGAGGCTTTGGGATTCTCACGTACGTTCTTCAGTGTTTTTTCCATATAATTATCAATCACCCAAATGTTCCCGTCTCTTCCTTCCATAAGGAAACCTATGGGAACTACGTTCGGAACACCGTCTTTGGACGCAGTCGCAAAAGGGAATATCTTTTGTTTTTCCATTGCGTCCTGAACCTCTTTACTCATGCCTTTAATTGCCATGAATCTTGAAGGGTTTGCAATGTTATTATTATTGCGTCAGTGAACCGCGGGGGATTCCGCGCTTTTACGGGAAATGCCTCTGATTGTCGAAGATTTGCCTGCGATGATGCATACGTCGAATCTGTCATCATCCCGGTCCAAAGACAGAACTTTTTCCGGAGAAAGACGGGAATACAATGTGCCCGGAATGTGTTTTTCGGCAACCGCACGGGCTTCCTCCATTTCTTCAACCGTAGGTCTTCTGTAATTCTGACCCGGAACCGGAATATATCCCATTATATGGAATTTATCGACACCGATAGAATTGAGGAATTCCGCCGTCAATTCTATTTGATCGATATCCACGCAATCGGGAATGTAGATTATATTGGCAGAAATGTCGACTCCGCGTTTCACGGCGGCTTCGACTTCACCGTAAATCTTCTCTTTGTTAAGTCCGGTAATGCGCAGATGAACGTCTTCGTACCAGGCCTTCAATCCAACATTGGCGGAGTCAAGATTTTCCAGGGAGAGGCAGCAACCGTTGGTGTGTCCGAGAGAGGTTTCGGCACCAAGAACTTCTTTTGAGAATTTCAGAATACGGGGAAGATCTTTGGATACGGTGGGTTCACCGCCCATGAAATTGACACGGGAAGGCATTACGGAAAGCAATGCATCTTCAATTTCTTCCGGTGTTAAGAATGACTCCGGCCTCGGATAAGCCAATCCGGGCCGTCCGTTGGGACCGCTTCGCAATTTGTAACTGCAGATGGGACACTTGAAGGTACATCCGTAATTGTATACTGTAGCGAAGTCATGTTTCTCGTTGTACGACACACTGTAGAACGCCATGGTATCTGCGAGAGAAATGGAGGGGTAAGTACTTTAAACTTATTACAAAATTATGAATCGTGTTACTGCGATAATACATTCTTGCTATCCGTATGTCGTAACCACATACCGTCATAAAACTGAGATAAATGTCAAAATTTGAATTCTTGCAAATGGTTTATATCCTACATAATAATCACAGACACTGATGGGCAAGTAGATCAGCCCGGTAGATCGCTTCGTTCGCAACGAAGAAGTCGCGAGTTCGAATCTCGCCTTGTCCACCACTAACCACTACCCAGATCATCGAAAAATGGACAGTGTCACTGTCCACCATTGGACAACCATGAGTTCCTTGCGTTGTCTATGGCCTTGTTGAGCCTCTTCCTGCTGTAGAATCCCTCCGTGGTCTTGGTGCTCGCATGTCCCATCAATACCGACACCGATTCGATGTCGACGTCACTGCCCAGATATCTCTGTCCGAACGTCCTGCGGCACATGCGGAGATCGAATTTCACATCGAGATCGTCTTCCACCGTCGCCTTGATACTACGAATCGCGTTGCCGGAAAGATACCCGTCCGCGCTGTCTTTCGATGGAAAGAGCGCGTGTGAGTTCAGGTTATTGTCCACCAACCATTT
>DAHY01000035.1 GCA_002498605.1 Methanomassiliicoccaceae archaeon UBA404
GGAACAAAGAAGGCAGAAGGTTCGAAACCATACAGCTTCACGCCGGACAGGAATCTCCGGATCCGGCCACCGGAGCCCGGGCGGTGCCGATCTATCTCACAACATCATACGTTTTTGACAGCTGCGATGACGCGGCGGACATATTCATGCTCAGAAAGCCCGGAAACATTTACGGCCGGCTGACCAACGATACCCAATCCGCATTCGAGAAAAGAATCGCCGCTTTGGAAGGGGGAAGCGACGCTCTGCTGGTCGCGTCGGGAGCCGCCGCCATAACCTATACGGTTCAGAACCTTGCCTCGGCCGGGGACAACATCGTGTCCGCCACAACCCTTTACGGCGGAACCCACAATTATTTCGCCAATACCATGCCCCACTGCGGCATAACCGCAAAGTTCGTCGACCCGACGGATAAAAATTACCTTAAGAAATTCGACGAATCCATCGATGAAAAGACCAGGTGCGTATTCGTTGAAACCATAGGAAACCCCAACGCCAATCTGATCGATATCGATGCTTTGTCGGAAATCGCCCACAGACACGGGATACCTTTGGCCGTGGACAACACCTTTGCGACTCCGTACCTGTTCAGACCTTTGGAACACGGCGCCGACATAGTCGTGGAAAGCGCCACCAAGTTCATCGGAGGCCACGGAACCGTTCTCGGAGGCGTTGTGATAGAATCCGGGAAGTTCGATTATGCCAACGGAAAGTTTCCGGGATTTTCCGAACCGGATCCGAGCTACAACGGACTGAAATTCGTTTCCGTCGCGCCGGAAGCTCCGTTCTGTGCCAGAATGAGAGCCATTCTGCTTAGGGACACCGGAGCCTGCATATCCCCCGTAAACGCTTTTGTTTTGCTGCAGGGATTGGAGACTCTGTCGTTAAGGGTTGAAAGACAAGTGGAAAACACCGTCAAAGTGGTGGAATTTTTAAACAGTCATCCCAAGGCGGAAAACGTCAACCATCCCATGCTGCCCGATAATCCCAGTCATGAACTTTACAACAGATACTTCCCGAACGGCGCCGGCTCGATTTTCACGTTTGACGTGAAAGGGGGAAGGGAAGGCGCAAAGAAGTTTGCCGACAGTCTGAAATTATTTTCGTTGCTGGCAAACGTCGCGGATGTGAAATCTTTGGTTATCCACCCCGCGGGCACCACCCATTCCCAGTTATCCGAGAAGGAACTGACCGAGCAGGGAATCAAGGGTTCCACCATAAGACTGTCCGTGGGATGCGAACACATAGACGACATAATCGCGGATCTGAAACAGGCCCTCGACAAAGTCTGATTCGGGCCGGAAAACGTTGGGTAACACGAACGGATGATTGGACATATAACCCAATCATTGAATAGGTGTAAGTCTTCGTATGCCCGATGTCAGAGGATGTCCGAATGGTTCCCGTTTTCCTTGCGCCGGCGGATCGGGAAATAACTGTGTTCGGCGGCGGCAAAGTCGCTTTAAGGAAATGCAGGCATTTCGAAGGATTCAGAATTAAAGTGATTGCGGAAAAAATATTGCCCGAGATCAGGGAATTGGCCGAGGTTTGCGTCGAAACAACCGTAACGCCGTCCAACGCGGGCGAACTGATGGAAGGCGCGGACATTGTTTTGGCCTCAACCGATTCCAAAGAAATCAATTCAATGATAAGAGACGCCGCAAAGAAAAAAGGCATACCCGTCAACTCCGCCCACGGCGGAGGGGACGTACTCATTCCTTCGACGTTAAGACGGGACGGATTCACGGTCACGGTTTCTTCGGAAGGACGGGCACCGGCCTTCCCGCCTTACATCATAAAACAAATCGACGGTTATCTGGACGACGGTTACGAAAAAATGCTGGAGCTTTTGGTAAGGATACGGCCCAAAGTCATGGAACAGATACCGACACAGCCGAAAAGAGCCGAAATACTGGCCGAAATCATCGAAGATCAAATCATCTGGAAACTGCTCCGTTCGGGCGATGCCGACGGTGCTTTCGACGCGGCAATCGGGAAGGGCGGATTGGAATGATCGTAAGTCTGCACGCAACCCACGAATCCGCCGACGGAACCGAATGTCTCAATGACATAGTGCCGAAGCTCGGCGAAGAAATAGAAGCGATGGTTTCCCGGGTTCCGGAAATAAAAGAATTCGTGATAATCAACACCTGCAACCGTTTTGAAATATACACCGCAACCTACAACAATGACGAAGTTCACAATGCTTTCACTCAAATGATAAAGAAACTCTTTCCTTACGATACGCGTAAAATCACATACGTTTTGGAAGATTCCGCAAGCATCGGACATCTGTTCAGAGTCGTATGCGGATTGGATTCCCTTATAGTCGGAGAAAACGAAATTCAGCATCAGGTAAAGGTTTCTTACGCAAAAGCAAGAGAAAACGGCAGTGTCGGAAAAATACTGTCTCATTTCTTCAACCGGGCGCTTTCGGTCGGCAAACGGGTCAGATCCGAAACCGCGCTGAACAAAGGGGCGGTTTCGGTGGGTTCCGCCGCAGTGGAACTCGCGACGCAGAAGCTCGGAACGCTGAACAATAAAAACATAACGATTCTCGGGGCGGGAGACACCGCCACGGTGATTGCGAAAAATCTTTTGGGTAAATCCCCCAACGCCGTGTTCGTTTCCAACAGAACTTTCGAAAGAGCAAGGGAACTGGCTTCGGTGCTGGGAGGAGTCGCGGTACCCATGAGCCACAGAATCGAGGCCATGGAAAACAGCGATCTGGTACTTGTCGCCACGTCGGCCCCCCACCCTGTGGTAAGATACGAACACGTGACGGAACTGATGAGCCGAAGACCCGAGAAAAAACTGCTGATAATAGACGTGTCCCTGCCGAGAAACGTGGCGGAGGACGTTGCTCAGATAGACAATGTGGAACTCGACAATCTGGATTCTTTGGAACGCATCGCCATGGAAAATGCCAATAAGCGGAGAAAAGAAGTTTTCGAAGCCGAGAAGATCGTCGAAGAAGAATTGGAAAGAATCAATGACGAACAGAAAGAACGGGATGCGAACGAAATCATACGCATCATCAGTCTGAAATTATCGGAATTGAGAGCGGCCGAACTGGAAGTGGCGATAGCCCGTTCAAAAACCGTAAATCCCGAAGAAGTCATGGACGATCTGTCAAGAGCACTGATAAATAAAATAACCGCAGAGGTCTACCGTAACCTGAGAGACGCTTCAAGAAACGGTCGCAAAGATCTTTGCGGAAATATAGCCGAACTTTTCGGAGTTGAAGATGATGTATCCGGATATACGTATGAGACGATTGAGAAAGAACAAGAAGATAAGGAATCTGCTGTCGGAGACGAGACTGCATCCTGATGATTTGATTTTACCGATATTTTTCGATGAAAGACTGTCCGATGTTAAAACAACGGCGTCAATGCCCGGCGTCAAAACCTTCCCGCTGAAAGGATACGGGGAAATAGGCCACAATATAGAAGACTCCGGCGTAAGCACGGTTTTGGTGTTCGGAATACCCGGGAAAAAGGATTCGGTCGGGTCCGAAGCCTTCAATGAACGGGGCGTGGTTCAGAAAGCAATATCCGGACTGAAGGAGAATTCGGATCTTACGGTGATTGCCGATCTCTGTCTTTGCGAATACACCGATCACGGACACTGCGGAGTACTCGACAAAGATGGATGGGTCAAAAACGACGAAACTCTGGAACTTTACGGAAAAGTCGCAGTATCCCAGGCGGCCGCCGGCGCGGACATCATCGCGCCCAGCGGAATGATGGACGGACAGATTTCCGCTATCAGACGGGCGTTGGACGACGCAGGATTCAAAGAAATCCCGATCATGGCGTACAGCGCCAAATTCTTCAGTGCGTATTACGGACCTTTCCGGGACGTCGCGCATTCCTCGCCGGATTCCGGGGACAGGGCGGGATATCAGATGCCCTGCGGAAACCGCAGAGAAGCGATAAGAGAAATAGAACTGGATGTGGCCGAAGGAGCGGACATGATAATGGTGAAGCCCGCCGGACCTTATTTGGATATAATCAGAGACGCGGCAAACTCATTCGATCTGCCGTTGGCGGCATATCAGGTATCCGGAGAATACGCAATGATAAAAGCGGCGGCGGCAAACGGATGGATCAACGGAGACGCGGCAATGATGGAATCTTTGCTGGGAATCAAACGTGCCGGTGCCGACATGATAATAACATACTACGCGGAAGAAGCGGCAAGGAAACTGAGGCTATGACAAAATCATCGGAATTGTACGAAAGAGCATTGAACAAAAGTCCCGGCGGAGTTTCCAGCCCGGTCAGGGCATACAAACCGAACCCTTTGTTTATCGAAAGCGCGAAAGGGAGCAAAATACGCGATGCGGACGGTAACGAATATACCGATTACTGTCTTGCATACGGTCCCATGATTGCAGGCCATTCCTGCGATTTCGTTCTGGATGCCGTAAGAAACCAACTGGGAAAAGGAACGCTGTACGGCGCGCCTTCGGAAACCGAGTTGGAATTGATCGAACTGATTTCCGAAAGAATACCTTCCGCCGAAATGGTCAGATTGGCGGTTTCCGGCGCCGAAGCAACCATGCATGCGATAAGAGTGGCAAGAGGTTTCACCGGACGCGACGGCATAGTCAAGATGATCGGTTCCTACCACGGCGCTCACGATCATGTTATGACAAACAAAGGCGAAGGATACAAAAGCATACCCGGTTCCCCGGGAATACCCGCGGATGCGGTAAAGAACACTTACAACGCGGAATACAACGACATCGAATCCCTGGTGGAAATCATCGAAGCCGAATCCCCCGCCTGCGTGATCATGGAACCCGTAATGGGAAACATAGGCGTGATTCCTCCCGAAAAAGGATATCTCGAAGAGGTCCGCAGGGTTACCGAAGAATCGGATACCGTTCTTATTTTCGACGAAGTCATTACCGGATTCAGATTATCGGAAGGAGGCGCCCAGAAATTTTACGGCGTAACTCCCGACATGACAACCTGCGCAAAGATTATGGGCGGAGGGTTTTCCGGTTCGGCGTTCATGGGAAAGAAAGAAATTATGGAAAATGTAGCGCCCGCCGGTAAAATTTATGCCGCGGGGACATATGCGGGAAATCCCGTTTCCGCCGCCGCGGGCAAAGCTCAGATCGAGTACATGACCGGCAAATACGCCGAACTGAACAAACGTTCCTCCGAACTCATCGGGTCCCTCAGGGATTCGATGGAAGACAGCGGAACGGCGGGATGCGTCAACGGCGTCGGATCGATGATGTCCGTATTCTTCGGCGTTGATTCGGTAAAGAACGGTACACAGGCCTCCGGAACAAACCGTGAAACATTCAACGGACTGTTCAGGCACATGCTGAGCAACGGAACATATCTGGCACCTTCCGCTTTGGAAGCCTGGTTTGTTTCGACCGAACATTCCGAGGAAGACATTTCCGCAACCGCCGAGGCCTTCGATTCCTTTGTGAAGAGGGAAAAGAAATGATCGTCGGCACGAGAGAAAGCAAACTTGCCGTAAGACAGACTGAAATTTTTGTTGAAAAGATGAGGGAAAAATGCGGTGTCGACGACTGTGAAGTAATCGGCATCAAATCCCTGGGAGACAAAGATCTCAAATCCCCGCTCAGCGGAATGAGCGTAACCGGAGCCTTCGTAAGGGAACTTGACGACTCTTTGCTGAACAACGAAATCGACGTTTCCGTGAACTCTTACAAAGACATACCCACAACTCTCAGGGACGGGTTGATCGTCGGCGCCGTACTGGAAAGAGACAGCCCGGAGGATATCATACTCCCCTGTCCTTTGGACGAACTTCCGGAAGGTGCGGTCATAGGCACTTCTTCGGTCAGAAGAGAACATATTCTCAGACACGTCCGTCCCGATGTTACGATAAAACCGATCAGAGGCAACATCCATACAAGATTATCCAAACTTGACGAAGGGGAATACGACGCAATAATTCTGGCAAAAGCCGGCCTTGACAGAATGGGAATAGAACGTTCTTACGGAATTCTCGATCCCTCCGTATTCGTTCCCGCGGCGGCTCAGGGCACGATTGCGATAGAGTGCAGGGAAGACGATAAGAAAACAATCGGGCTGCTGAAAAAGGTTGACGATTACGTTTCGAGACTGGAAACCGGAGCCGAAAGAGGGATTATGAAACTCATGCAGGCGGGCTGTTCATCCCCCGTGGGACTGAACGCCAAACTCAAAGGGGACGAACTGAACGTAAGGGGCGTATCTTTCACATACACCCCGGAGCCCCGATGGGCGGACACCTGGATTCCGGAAGAATTCGTCATGGACGAAATGCTGGATATCGCAGACTATCTTACGGGCAAAAGACCGAGTGTGAAATTATGAACGGAAGAGTATATCTTGTCGGTGCGGGCCCGGGGGATCTGGGACTTATAACCGTAAAAGGAAAAGAGCTGCTGGCACAGGCCGATGTCGTGCTTTACGACGCTCTCGCAAACCCTGAATTATTGGATGTTTGCAGAAAAGATGCAGAGTTGGTGTTTGCCGGAAAACGGGGCGGAAATCATTTTCTGACTCAATCCGAAACCAATGAACTTTTGGTAAAATACGCAAAAGAAGGAAAAACCGTTGTAAGATTGAAAGGGGGAGACCCCTTCCTGTTCGGACGCGGCGCGGAAGAAGCCGAAGAACTCAGGGACGCGGGAGTCGAGGTTTCGGTCGTGCCCGGCGTATCGTCTTCGATAGCCGTGCCGGAGCTTGCGGGAATACCGGTGACGCACAGAGACCATGCTTCCATGGTAACTTTTGTAACAGGGCATGAAAAAGAAGACCGTGCGGAAGACAGGGTCGATTGGAAGGCTTTGGCGGAAAGTCACGGTACGATTGTGGTCATGATGGGACTGGGAAACGCCGGAAGAATCTCCGGGGAACTGATTGAGGGCGGAATGTCCCCCGATACCCCCGCCGCAATAATCACCGACGGTTCCACGCCGAAGCAGAGAGTCGAAGTAACCATTGTTTCCGATTTGGAAAAAACCATTTCGGAAAAGAAGCTGAAGGCTCCGGGCATAATGGTAATCGGCGGCGTAGTCTCGGTCCGCGAAATTATCGGTGATATGCAATGATCAGGCTGGGGTTCACAAGACCTGCCGAGAGACTTGAAAATTCCGTCAAAAAAGCGGAAGAAATGGGTTTCGAAGTCTTGAGTGCCCCATCCATGAAAATAATCACGGGAGACGAAGAAGAGTTCCTTAAAGCACGGAATTATCTTTCTTCTGGCAAAGCGTCCTTTGCCGTCTTCGGTTCGGTCACCGCAGTGGAAAAATGCATTGAGGCGTACGGGGACGGATTTCCTTCCCTGTTCAGGAACGTTGAAGTAATTTCCATAGGGCCGGGCACCGAAAGAGCCCTCGCCGCCGCCGGGATAAAATCCGACATGATGCCGGACGAATATTCTTCGTACGGCATTGTGGATATGATGAAAAACAGGGTCGGCGGAAAAACCGTTCTTTTGGTAAGATCCGACAGCGGCACAAAGGTTCTTTTTGAAGGTCTGTCCGATGCGGGGGCCGATGTGGTAACAATAGCCGCATACAAACTGGAAGAGTTCGGAGTTACGCCGGAATTATCCGAAATCATGAATTCCGTCGCCGACGGAACTTTGGACGTGATGGCCTTCACCAGCCCCAAATCCTCCGCGATTTTTTACTCGCAGATGAAAAGCAGATTCGGAGAGAAAGAAGCATCGGCTCTTATGCACTCCGTGAAAATCGCCGCCATCGGAAACCCCACTGCGGACGCACTGAGGAAACAGAACATGGAACCCGATATAATTGCCTCGGAGTTCACGTTTTCCGGGATGCTGAAGGCCATAGCATCATTCTTTGGCATGCCTGTCGCAGGCAACAAGGAATGAATAAGGCAATTTCGGATTCGAATAATAGAACACGTGGGGGAATCCCAGCATAAGCGATTCCGATCCGTGTATGCAATCGTATTTTCTGCCGGAACTTTTTTCAGCCTGCCAACCGTTTCCGTCGTTGTCGGTGTTCCAGTAGTGGAATTCGTGTCCTTTTACGGTATTGCCCTGTGACAGCATCTGTCCTTCTTTCGGAGTGAGCGTAACATACCCGAATCTGGACAGTTTACCCATGTGGGAACATTTTCCTTTGACGAATCCGACCATCGGGTAAGTCTTGCCGTCGATTCCTTCCAGTTCGTTGTGAAGATACATGAAACCCCCGCTTTCCGCCATACATGGCAGACCGGATTCGAGTTTTTCCTTTATCGCGGACAGCATGGATTTGTTTTCGCTGAGTTTCTCGGCATGAAGTTCCGGATAACCGCCGGAGAATATCAGACCCTGAATGCCATCGGGCAGTTCGGAATCGTTGAGCGGGGAAAATTCAACTATTTCGGCTCCGCATTCTTTCAGCAGAGAAACATTGTCTTCATACGTAAAACAAAACGCATCATCATGTGCCAGACCGATTTTTACTTTGTTTTCAAGCTTATCAAACAAAGGCTGTTCGAATTCCAAATCTTCGGCAGTGTTTGCGATTTCAATCAAACGGTCTATATTCAGAGTCTTTTCGAAAACTTTGGCGAGTCCGGATAATTTTTCTTTCAGCATAACCACTTCATCGGGCAGAACAAGACCCAGATGTCTGCTTTCTATGGCCATGTCGCTAAGGCGCGGTACATATCCAATCACTTCGACGCCGGTTTCTTTTTCTATTATTGGTTTCAGGCCGTTGTACACATGTTCGGACATCCTGTTCAGGATTACTCCTTTTATGTTGTTATTTTCAATATAGTCCCTGAAACCTTTGATAATGGGTATGCAGGATATGCTGGCACCTTTGCAATCAACCACAAGTATCGCGGGAGATTTCATTTTTTTGGAAACATCGTGGGAGCTGGCTTCGGTGGATGTAATACCGATTCCGTCGTAAAACCCCATGACGCCTTCAATGACGGAAATATCCGTGTCTTTCGCAGATTTGACAAAAAGATACCGCAGCAGATTATCGTCGCAGAAAAAGGAATCCAGATTCTTGGATTTGGTTCCTATCACTTTGCCGTGAAACATTGGATCGATGTAATCCGGCCCGCATTTGAACGAAGAAACTTTAAGACCCCTGTCAACCAGAGCCTGAAGTATTCCGCAGGTTACCGTGGTTTTGCCGCTTCCGCTCGAAGGTGCGGCTATAAGGAACCGGGGGCAGGTCATTGGACACCGCCTCTGCAAACCGTGATGTAAACAGGATTATGAGCGGTCATAAGATGATATCCCCCGAGATGTCTGGCTCTTGAAACATTGACGCAAATCGTTTCTTCTTCTATTATATTCGGTCCGTTGATGCAACGCATCGTTTCGGCCAAAGTTTCCAACGTGACCGATGTTATGACCATTCTGATTTCGGGATTCTTTTCGATCAGCGTGTTTATGATGGATTCCAGATTCCCGGAGGAACCTCCGATAAAAGCGTGAGTCGGTACGGGAAGATCTTTCAATACGTCAGGTGCCAGTCCCTCAATCGCTTTAACGTTGGGAGTACCGAATTTTTTACTGTTTTGTTTTATAAGATCGACCGCTTCTTTGTTTCTCTCCACGGCATAAACCTGACCGGATACCGCGACGGAAGCCATTTCTATCGAAACCGAACCGGTTCCGGCGCCTACGTCGTAAACAACCGAATCATTTCCCAGACCGAGCTTTACGACCGAAAGTGAACGGACTTCGCTTTTTGTCATGGGTGCCGTACCGCGGATAAAATCATCGTCGGATATGCCCAGAGGAATTACGTCCGTGGCATCCGGGTTCTTGATAAAGGCAACGCAAAGTCTTCCCAAAGACATATCCAGAATCTCTTTCGGGGTTCCGAAGTCAATCCGTTCTTCGGGAGATCCGAAGTCCTGACCCACTGCGATTTTCACATCGTCCAAACCGTGATAGGACAGCTCTCTGCAGATATCGTGAACCGACTCCTCCCCCCTTAGCAGGGTGAACAGTCTTTTGTGACGTTTTACGAGTCCTACGATATTGTCTTCGCGGCCGTGAAGACTGGTCAGATAAACATCGTCCCAGGACTCCCCCAGTTTTGAAAAGAAGTATGAAATCGAAGAAATTCCGGGAAGGACATTCACATCATACCCGGTACCTTCGAACACCGAGAGAAGTTTCTTTGTGCCGCTGTAATACCCCGTATCCCCGGACATAACCATGGTGATGTTGCCGTATTGCGGATTCTTTTCGACATAATCGAAAATCTCCTCCGCGCGGTATTCCTCAAGAATTTTCTTTCCGGTCAGGTCGAAAGGCGTCAGCATTCTTTTTGCTCCGATTACCAAATCGGAATTCCTGACCGAATCGATGACGGCCGTGGTAAGATTGGACGGGTTTCCGGTTCCGACTCCCGCAATGGTTATTTTTCTTTTTTTCTCGGGAGCGTTGACGGAAAACAAATCCGCAAGCATCTTTTCAGCTTCTTTCAACGACACGCCCTCGTGTTCTTCCGGACGGCCTATTATAATCGGAACAACTCCGGCCTTGGCGGCCGCGGACATTTTATCTTCGAATCCCCCCACCGAACCGGAATCTTTGGTAACCAGATACTTCGCGTTTACGTGTTTCATCATGGCAAGATTTAGATCCTCGCCGTACGGACCTTCCATGCACATCAGATTTCTTCCTTCGAATCCCAACTGTGAGCATTTTTCCGCAACATTGGGTAACGACAGGACTCTTGCGAACACTCTGTCTTTGTAATCGGGAATCGACGTAAACGCGGACAGCTCGTTGCTTCCGGTGGTTACGAATATGTTTCCTTCGGTTTTTGAGAGATATTCAACCGCCGAGGGAATATCCGGAAAAGTAATCACATTCCCCGTATCGTCGCTGTTCGGACGGACGATTCTTATCAGGCGGGCATTGCTTTTTTCTGCGGCTTCCCGTACATGTGCGGATTTTTTTACCGCGTAAGGGTGAGTGGCGTCAATGACAACATCGAATTCTTTCATTCTCTCGGCCATTTCTTCGACGCCGCGGATACTTTCAAGTTTAACGTAATCGTTCACTTCGATTGCCGATTCCCCGTATTCGGTTGCGGTGCTGACCGTGACTTCGATTTCATTTTTACTGAGAAAATCCGCCAGTTCCCTTCCTTCGGTGGTTCCGGCAAACAACAGTGCGTTACGTTTCAAATCATTCATCTCCGAAATTAAATTCAAAAGGTTCTCTTGCCACCGCCACGGTAACTCCGTCAAGTCCGATTTTTCTTATCACGATTTTCCCATCGGTCGAAGCGAGAACGGCAGATCGTTCGCAGACGCAATCCACGCCGGTTGTTTTTCTTACAAACTCGGAAACCGTAAAATCCCCGTTCTGCAACGCGTTCAGTTCGTCGGAGGTGAAAAACACAATCGGTACTTTCAATTCGTCCGAAAATTCCAAAAGACCGACTTCGTCGCTTTTCAGGTCTATGCTGGCAATCATTCTTATGCTTTTTATTGAAATGTTATTTTCCGAAAGTGTTTTACGAACCGCATTGTCGATTTTTTCCTTGGGGGTGTTTCTTCTGCATCCGATTCCCAAAACATGGTTTTTAGGAATAAGTCTGAGCGTTTTCCTGAATGCCGAAGAATTACCGGATGTAATGTAAATACCCAGTTCCGGTTCTTCGGATTCTACAAGTCCGGCGGGAATATTCCCGGTGTACGGATAATCGCTTTTGAATCCTATCCTTTCATTGTGCAAAACTGCGGCGGAAACATCCTTTGCCAGTTTCATATTGCTGATTGCCATGTTCCTGGATACCGCAAAACTGTCGACGGAGAATTTTTTGTTCAAATCCGTCGCAGTGGATATTACGGGGTTGGCACCCGTGATTTCCGAAACGGTGTAAGCAAGATCGTTTGCTCCCCCGATATGTCCCGATAACAGCGATATCGAGTTTCTGCCCAGTTCATCGATACAGACTACGGCGGGATCGGTGGTTTTGTCTCTGACATACGGAGCTATGGTCCGTACGGCGATTCCCGTGGCCCCCACGAAAATTATGGCGTCCGCTTCCTTAAACGACGCTTCTGCCCATTGGGTAATCGGAACGCGTATCGGTTCCGCCCCTTCGGTAACAGCCGACGTTTTCGAGAAGACTTTGTTTTCCATACCCAGATTTTTTGAAATTTTTAAAGCCAGTTCGCTTCCTTTCAAAGAAAAAGCAACAATGTGAATCATAGTATCTTTCCTCCCAATTCATTCAGTAAATCATCGGACGAGGGAGACCGGCCGATTAAACCGTATTCCGACGAGAACATTATCGTACCGCATCTGACGGTGTTTCCGGTACGCACATTCATGTTATATTCCGCTTTTTCGGAAATGATTTTCATAACCCCGCCTATAAGTCCGGCTTCGTTGATGTAATACAGCGCATCGTCGGTGGAAACGGAAGCCATTATGTTCTTCAGAACTTCGTTGGACGCATCTACAAGTGCGGAGTTTGCCGCAAGTATTTCCATCCGGGATCCGGATTCTCTGGAGTGGGTGTTCATTATCCCCCCCGCCAGCTTTACCAGCTTACCCAGATTGCCTATCAGCAATAAATTTTTGAATTCCAATTCTGCGGCGTAATCAAGAGTTTCGCCTATGTAGTTGCTGCATTTGACCGCGGATTCAGGATCCAGGCCGTCAATGGCTTCCACGTATCCCGCCCCGTAATTTCCCGGGACGACCAGAAGGGTATCCGACCCTTCTTCCTTCCGGACTCTCATTTCCGCTTTTATCGTATCGACAATGGCTTTCTCGCTCATGGGTTCGACGATTCCGGAAGTTCCGAGAACGGAAATGCCGCCGATTATTCCAAGACGGGGATTGAAGGTTTTTTCGGCCAGTTCCACGCCTTCCGGTATAGATATGATTACATCGAATCCCCCGTTGTAATTCAGATTTCCGCGGACATCTTCCAAAGCTTCGACAATCATGTTTCTGGGAACACGGTTTATGGCGGCGTTCCCCACGGGCTGGTCCAATCCTTTTTTCGTAACCCGTCCGACGCCGGTTCCGCCGTCGACGGTTATTCCTTCCGCCGACAACGATACCGCGGAATATACCAAAGATCCGTGGGTGACATCGATATCGTCGCCGCCGTCTTTTCTGACCGCGCATTTTACGTTGCCGTCGTTAATTTCCGCATCTTCGACATCAAGACTGAGACGTATTCCCTTGGGTGTCAGGATACTTACCGTTTTTACGGTTTTTCCGGTAAGCAGCATTTCCGCCGCCGCTTTTGAAGCCGCGGCGGCACAGGTGCCGGTGGTGTGGCCTCTCTTCAGAATTTTACCGCCCACGTTTATGGACATTTCATCGTTTTTAGATTCGTTCATGTCTCAGCTCTTTGTTCGAATTATTGCCCGTGTTATAACATTTTTCAGCAATAATTCTGGATATACCATCCAACTTAAATAAACGTATACTATGTACGGATAATCATACTATTCGGGTGAAACTTGATGAAAGGAAAATTATACGGCGTCAGTGTGGGTCCGGGAGATCCCGGCCTTATAACTGTCAAAGCCAAAGAACTGATCGATAAATCCGCAGTGATAGCTTACCCCGTCAACAAACGCGGTGAAGACAGCACCGCATTGGATATAGTAAAAGGTG
>DAHY01000010.1 GCA_002498605.1 Methanomassiliicoccaceae archaeon UBA404
GTTCACAACATAGTGATTGTGGAGGACAACGCGTCCGCCAGCCTGATTACGGGATGCGCCACCAGCCCCCATGCCAACAATTCGTTGCATGTGGGAATAACCGAGATGTTCATCGGAGACAATTCCAATCTTACTTTTTCGATGATTCACAATTGGGGAAAACAGACCGTCGTCAGACCGAGGACAGCAATCAACATCGGAAAGAACTCCAATTTTACCAACAATTACGTAATATTGGAGGATGTGGGAACTCTGCAGACCAATCCTGTTGCCAACCTGAACGGGGAAGGTTCCTCGGCCAGATTCAACTCCATGTGCATCGCACAGGAGGGTTCCGACATAGACAGCGGTTCCATTGTCAATCTGAATGCCAAAAATACGTCTTCCGAAATTATCAGCAGAAGCATAATTACCGGCGGTAAAATGACTGCCAGAGGCCGTTTGGTAGGAAACCATTCCGGCATCAAGGCACACCTTGAATGCAAGAGCATAATACTTTCCGACAAGGGAAGTTCCGTGGCTATTCCCGAATTGGAAGCGAATGTGTCCGATTTGGAAATGACTCACGAGGCCGCAGTGGGAAAAATCGCCCGGGATCAGATTGAATACCTGATGTCCAGAGGATTGTCCGAAGAAGAAGCCATAAGCATGATTGTCAGCGGATTCCTTTCCGGCGGAATAGAAGGCCTTCCCGAGGAACTTGAAAAACGTATTGCCGAAGCGGTGGATATAGCGAATTTGGGCGACTGATAATCAGAACGAATCAATGGCGTACCTGTCCACGGCACGGATTACGTTACCGTCCCCGTCTCTGAACGAGGTGTAAACACCCACGGGACCCGCTTCGGGATCCACCATAAACACAACGCCCTCGTCGATGAGTCTTCTGTGAAGTGCGTAAGGATCGTCCACTCCGATGTAGAATCCCGTATCTATCCCCACCTTATCGGAAACTTCCATCAGAATGACGGCGTTGCCTCTCCTGAGCACTGCGTAAGATTCTTTTTCGGTGACGACGTCCATGCCCAGAAGGTTGATGTAGAATTTCATTCCGGCGGAAAGATTCTTGGTGGGAACCCGTACCGCCGTTATGTTTTCCGGCAGTCCTTCGTCCGTATATTCAAAGTCTCCGCCTTGCGGATCTCCCAGAGGCATAACCTCCGATGTATAACTGCGGATATATTCGTTGTGATTGTTTTCAATCGGCTTGTTTTGAAATCCGTTTATCCTTTCAACTTACCTAAGTTGTTTTTCTGTTGGACAATATTTCTCCTGTACATCCGTAAACGCTTTTGGATTCGGGTGTAAAATTAATTGATTTCCAAGACAGCGGAAAATTTTGACCGATAGAATATTAAGACAACACAGCTCTGACGGAACGATTTGTATGGCTGGAGTAATCAGCGCGGATAATATCGAGGAAGATACGAGGCTCAACGAGAGCCTCGGTAAAATAAAACATGTAATTATTGTTCTCAGCGGAAAGGGCGGCGTAGGCAAGAGTACCGTGTCATCCAATCTGGCGAGCGCATTGTCTTACAAAGGGTACGTCACCGGACTTATGGACATAGACATAACCGGCCCGAGTATACCGAAGATGTTCGGTATCGAGGATGAAAAGCTTGACGTGCAGGACAAAAAGCTGGTTCCTATTATGGTGCCGCCGTCGCTGAAGGTCATGTCAATGGCATTCCTCCTTCCGACCAAGGACACTCCGGTGTTGTGGAGAGGCCCCGTAAAAATGACTGCGGTACGGCAGTTCATAGAGGATGTGGAATGGGGCGATTTGGATTATTTGGTAATAGACATGCCCCCGGGAACCGGCGATGAGGCATTGTCCATCATTCAGCTGATACCCAAACCCGACGGGGCCGTGATTGTCACGACGCCTCAGGACGTGTCATTGATAGACAGCCGCAAGTCCATCACTTTCGTCAACGAAGTCGGAGTGCCGGTCATAGGCATAGTGGAGAATATGAGCGGATTCGTTTGTCCTCACTGCAAAGAGGTCACGGATATCTTCAAGAGCGGAGGCGGCGAGGAAGTAGCCAAGGAATTCGGCATACAGTTCCTCGGAAAGGTTCCGATTGAACCCGCCGTGGTTGTATCCAGCGACAAGGGTCTGCCGATTGTGTTGGACGATCCCGATTCTCTTTCCGCCAAAGCCTTCATGTCCATAATAGACAAGGTCGTTAAAACGGTGGAGTGATATGAAAATTGGTGTTACCGCCGAAGGAGACACATTGGATTCATATGTGGCCGATGACTTCGGCCACGCCCCTTATTTTCTGATAGTGGATATGGACACCCTCGATTATGTCGTGGTGGAAAACGAGCATAAGGATGCCGTATCCGGCGCAGGAATGCTGGTTGCCAAAGCTATTGCCGACTTGGGAGTGGACGCGGTTATCGTCGGTGGTATCGGACCCCACGGTTACGAAATTCTTTCGGACGCGGGAATCACGGTTTCTTCCGACGAAGAGGGAACCGTGGAAGAAAGCGTCACTAATTTCAAAAGACGCTACGAACGCAAAAAACATTTTGAAGCAATGGGTTCAGACTGAACGCCGATCTCCCCAGATTATTTTATGAAGCTGAGGGAGTACCCGGACTTCCAATCCTCTGGATAAAACTTCCTCGGCGAGGGGTTCCAAATCCAGTCCGCCCGAGGGTGAGAATATTACATTGGTGTCCGGGGGATACTTCATCAGAATATCTTCGGCAAAATCCAAATCCTCGCCGTTGTCGATAATAAATTTGAGTTGATCTTTCTGCCCAAGGACAAAGATGTTTGAAAACAGCATCTTATCCGACATTCCCGAGGAAGGACACTTGATGTCCATGCTTATCATCAGATTGTCGTTTTTCGGAAGTCCGCTTATATCCAGGGAACCGTTGGTTTCCAAAACTATATGTTTTCCCTCTGCCAAAAACAAATCCAAAAGTTCGGGGAGATCCTTCTGCAGCATCGGCTCTCCGCCGGTTATGCAGACGTGAGAAACATCGCATTCCGCGACCAGGTCCCTCACATTCCGTTCGGTGCCTTTTCCGAAAGCGTATTTGGTATCGCACCAGCGACAATCCAGATTACAGCCTGCGGCTCTTATGAAGAAAGTGGGAATGCCCATTTTCAGGCCTTCGCCCTGCAATGACGTGAATGTCTCGATTATTTCCATGATTCTCACATATATTCTATCTCGTCTTCATACCCGGCTTCCCTGAACCCCCGAAGCCTGAGAATACATGAATCGCACTTACCGCAGGCCTTCTCGCCGCCTTCGTAACAGGACCATGTCAGATGCAACGGGGCCTTCAGTTTCTTGGCCGTTTTGACTATCTCCGCCTTTGACATATTCAATATCGGAGTTACGATTTTAAGCGGGTTTCCTTCGACGCCGGCCTTTGTTCCTTTTGCCAACATATTTTCGAAGGATTCAAAAAATTCGGGACGGCAGTCCGGATAACCGGAATAATCTATTACGTTGGCGCCGATGTATATTCTGTCGGCATCCACCGATTCGCACAATCCTGCGGCAATGCTCAGAAAAACGATATTTCTGGCCGGAACATAAGTAACGGGGATTTCGGCATCGAGCTTACCGGCTCTGTCATGCGGCACGTCTATTTCGGAATTTGTCAATGCGGATCTGAATGACGATAAATCAATGTCTATGATTGTATGTTTAACGCCGTAATACTTGCATACTTCAGCAGCCGAAATCAATTCTTTGTCGTGTCTCTGGCCGTATCTGAAACTTATCGGGAAAACTTCCAATCCGTCATCTATTGCCTGTGCCAGAGTGGTGGTGGAATCCAATCCCCCCGACAACAGAACAACGGCTTTCGCCATCAGAGTTCCTCCGTGTACCAAGCGGTTTGCCCTCTCTCTTCGTCGAGACCTATGGAAACGGCTTTTACATTATCGGGAAAATCGACGTTTTCAATCATCTGACCGACCATCATTTTTGCCATCTCCTCTGCGGTTGTATGGGGTATATCCAACAGAACAACGTCTTCCGACGGGAAGACATAACGTTTTCCGCAGGTGATTACTTCGACGGAACCCTCGGTTTCGATTATTTTTACTTCTTTTGATTTGGCCGGCAACAATGTTCTGTGGTCCATAGATGACATCATGGATTTCAGTTCTTTTTTCAGCACTACGAAATCCATAAGCATTCCGTTTTCCCCGATCTCTCCGTCCAATCTCAGTCTTACCACATATGAATGGCCGTGCAGTCTCGAACATTTGTCATGCATGGGAATAAAATGACATGCCGAAAATCTTATTCCCGAATATTCTCCGTCTATTTCTAATTGCATTATTTCTTCTCCGCTAATTTAAGTGCCAGCATAATTGAATCACTGTAGTCTACCTTTGCTCTCGATGTGTCCACGAACACCTTATCCGAGTTTACGATCGGTGCCCCCAATGCTTTGGCGTTACCTACAAGATGCATCGATCTGAACAAAAGATTGCCTGATATTCCTTCGGGAGCGATTACTATATCCGCTTCTTTGACGGCATTCTCTATCAGTATTTGAGAGTGATACGCGTCATAACCTTCGCCGGTTAACATCTTTACCAACTTTAAAGCGTCATCGATACTGTCGTTGACGGCTTTGCATCTGCCGTAATCTTCGCACCTGCCGCCCGACATCACGGCGATTTTGGAACCCAGTCCGATTTTTTTTGCCAGACCCACGGAATTAACGGCGAGAACGAATCTTTGTTGAACCGTCCATCCTTCGTCTATGCCGACCGGCGACAGAAGGAAAAGCTCTCCTCCCACGGGTTCCATGAGAACCACTCTTTCCAATGTGTTGAGGCAGAGAGCTTCTTTAATCAAAGGCAACAGAACCGAAGAAGGCATATCCCCCCGAACCGCGGCGTCAATCACTCCCGATGCCAAATCTTCAGCAAGTTTTCCGGGATTGTTGTAAATTACAATATCGACGTCCTTGAACGATTCAACGCTTCTCTCGACGTTGCCCGTGTCAGAACCGCGTCCGATACCGATTCTGGCATCGGAGTGTGAGCCTTTCAAGAACACTTCCGACGTTACCATGGCCGTCCATTACTTACGGATTATTTTAACTAGTCGGACATCGTCGCCGCGATTATTCGCGAATCGCGTCAAAACGGTAATCGGACCAATCCCTCAGGCCGAAAACTATCTCCGCTTCGGGAATCGTGAGCATTGGTTTGTTGAATCTGGCGGATTCGTCCATGGCAATGCGGGGGCAGGCCGTGTTTACAAAAGCATCGACTCTGTAATGAATCAAAGCCTCCGGGGTTATTTCGTCCAGAACCAGAATATACGCTTTCTTTCCGGCTGAGCGTATGACGTCCTTTATTCTTTCGGCTTCTGTCATTCTGTTTTGGCCTATTTTGTTAGAAACGATAATGACAAAATTTTCGGCTTCCGAAGCAACGGTTATTGCGGCGAACCTTTTCCGCAGAATTCTGTCTTTGATTTCGTCGATGTTTCTGGATTCCCCGGTAACCGGATTGTATACGAATAATTTCTTTTCGGCGCCGAAGGCCGCGGCCAGAGGATGAAAGTTCCCTTCTCCGAGAAACAGAAAGGCCTCAACTGAATCCGCAACCGCTTCGGCGGTACTGCAATTGCATCCGAGAACCTGTCCGGGGTACATTATTCTTGTATCGCCGGCAGAAACGTGAACTTCCTTTCCGGCGGCTTCCATCACTCTTACGGCATCCGGAATAAGTCCTATGTATTGTATGGATGCCAGGACACCTACCTTTTCCGGAAGGACATTGACGAAATCGGCAAAGGATTCCGCCAGAGCCACTTCCGCTCTGGCTTCGACAAACAGTATATCGGGATCTTTTCCCAAAGAAGGCATGGTCGAATGACCGTAATGCACCAGGGCATCGGCCACCGACTTGTAATTTTCAAAAAAATCGCATGCGCCGTAACAGGGTCTTCCGAGAATTATTATTTCGGCACCTGTGGATGCGTTCAGGGCGTCGGCAATTTCCGTCGCCCTGAGTTTCAATCCTTCGGGCAATTGAACGGCAACCTTGGAATAACCGTTGATGGAAATCCAATCGGCGGTCCGTTCAAGCTCCAGGTCGAACATCACCTGGCGAATTCCTTGCCTTCTTCCACGTCAACATAGCACGGGGAGGGCAATTTCATGGATGCTCTCCAAAGTGCGTCTTTGGCGGATTTGAAAGCGGAGGGAGTGCAACGTACGGTGTAAACAGCCTGATCGCTTTCCACCCTTGCGGCGACTCCGACGTTCTTACCGAAGGCATTACGCATTCCGCTGGAAACACGGTCGGCACCTGCGCCGGTAGCCAACTTGTTTTCCCTGAGAACCATATGGGGGTAAACTCTCACGGTGAAATGATAAGCACCCGATCCCGCCTTGTTGAGAACTCTGTTGGCGGCGATACGTCCGGCTTCCAAAGCAGTATGTCTGATTTGAACTCTGTTCGTGACTTTGAGCGACAGTTTGATAGGGAAATCTCCCCTGCGGTCGCCCATTTCGAACTGAACGAGTCTGCTGTTGGGGACTCCCCCGAGATATTCGCGGCGAGTGTTCGCCTGACCTTTGATTTCTCTGTACATCGATGCGGGTTTTCTTGTCATCTGCAACACCTAATGGATTGTAACGGGCACACATTCCTGATTCTATATTTAAGGGCTATCTTCTTAATATATAAGGGAAAATCTCAGAACCGCGTGTCCAATAGTGTCCATGAAGTAAGAGTCCGTTATATAATTTATTACCGAAAATATGCTGTTTTTGATTTTTACCCCCGTTTAAACAGGAATCATGTTAAAAATATGAAGGTTGATTCGCATCCGTTCCCATGAATACTCTGAGATTCAACATTACCCCCGTCGGCGGGGACGGGCTTTCCGAAAGTCAAAGTGAAAAAATAATGGAGCACGTGCACAAACTGCTGGAACATATCGGCATGTTTATTGTGACGGCCGAAATGGGTTTTCAGGGCGATTCTCCCGAATCGTTCAAATCCAAATTCGATTTAAGTTCCGAACCCAAGGACAGAACGGGCGGAGACTCTGTTTTGGAAACCGCTCTCGTTTGGCTTGAAAACACACTTGACGTTGCGAATACGGATATAATCGAACGTTGGCTCTCGGGCACATATACGGATCCCCGATACAAAATCGCGATTGCCAAAGAACTTGCGGCGTTATGCGACGTTCTGGGCGATAACAAACTCAGTTATGGGCGCGGCAAGTCATTGAAAGAGTTCCGAAGTGCCAACATCGAATATTTCAGAAAGGTGTCCGAAACCGACATGAAAAGTTTCACCAGCACATTGGCGGGAGTCGTCGAACGGTCGACGGATGTCCGCGGACGGAAAGGATATTTCCTTAATACGGGAACCGAGTCGTACAAAATCGATTTGTGGAGAGAATTCAACAGAAAGGATGCCGAATACTTCCTTGACAAGGGGCCGTGTTTGATTTCCGGTATGTCCGTACACAACAGCGAAGGGAAAATTATCGACGTAAGAAACTTTTGCAGTGCCAGCGAATTTCCCGGGATCGAATTCAGCAGAATAATCACACCCGACCGGGATATCATGCTTTTGAACTCCCTTATGGCCGATATCAAATTCGATAAATCCGCATCCAAGTGGACACTCAGCAACGATATTCTGGGAATGTCTGTTTCGGGAAAGAATTGGAACAGGGTCGTCGCGGAGTTTCACGATTACTTCATATTTTTATGGGAAACTTACGTCGAAGAAGTAAAAGATAATCTCAGTGAAGAAGAAGTGGAAATACGGGAATTTCTTCTGTCAATGGTTCCGTTCTGAAGTTTCATAACCCAATATTTATATCATCCTCTCATTGTGATGAATCAATGTCCAGGAGACGTATATCCTCCAAACGGGCCGCAGACCTGGGAATTCAGCGGATAGAGAAGTTGATTTCCATGGCCGACGATGCCGTCAAAGAGGGTAAACCCGACAGAGCCAGAAGATACGTGGATTTGGCCCGAAGGATAGGTATGAAAACCCGTACCGGAATACCCAAGGAGTACAGATACTGCCACGACTGCCTCATACCTTTAATACCGGGCGTCAACTGCACAGTCAGATTGAATAACGGGAAAGTCTGTATGACTTGCGCCGAGTGCGGCGTCGTAAAACGCCAGCCATATACCAGGGAACAAAAACATGACCGAGAAACACGCCAAAAAGGAGCTCATGAGACGCGCCAATGACCTTTCACCCACGGTGCACGTGGGCAAGGACGGTATTGACGAAGGTCTGTTGAACGAGATTACCAATCAGTTGAAGAAAAACAGATTGCTGAAAATACGCGTACTGCAGAATGCGGACGCGGACACTTCGGAAATTGCCGAAAACATTGCCGAATCAACGGAATCCGTTGTCGTGAATGTTCGCGGAAACGTTGTGGTACTGACTGATAAAAGAACCTGGACTTCCCTTTGTCAGAAGAAGTTCTGAGGCGATAAGATGTTGGATGTCAACATAATCAGATCCGAACCCGAAATGATAAGATCCATGCTTGTAAGCAGAAATGCGGATACCGAGATTTTGGATCGCTTTCTGGAAGCGGACGAAGAATGGAGAAAACTTACCGGAGACAACAACGAACTGAGAAAAATTCGCAATAAAGTTTCCGCCGAAATAGCAAAAATGCCCAAAGGTCCCGATAAGGATGCAAAAATTTCCGAAATGAGAGACACGGGAGAAAAAATTAAGCAGAACGACGCCAGGATGGCGGAGTTGGATTCTGTTCGCGAAGATTGCGTTCTTAATATACCCAATATCCCTCACGAAAGTGTTCCGATAGGAAAAGATTCCACCGAAAATGCTGTAATTTATGAATGGGGCGAAAAAAGAACTTTCAATTTCAAACCCAAAGAACACTGGGAAATCGGAGAGGGTTTGGATATTATCGATTTTGAAAGAGGCGCCAAAGTAGCGGGAAGCGGATTCTACTGCCTCAAGGGTGACGGTGCCAGACTTGAGAGGGCTTTGATTAATTTCTTCCTCGACGTTCACCGGAAACAGGGATATACCGAAGTATTTCCGCCTGTTGTCGTCAACACTGCATCGGTTACCGGCACCGGACAGTACCCTAACCTGAAGGACGATATGTACTTCATCGAAAAAGACGAATTATACCTTAACCCCACCGCCGAAGTTCCGCTTACGAATCTTCTCAGAGACGAGATACTGGCTAAAGAAGATTTGCCGATTCTTTATACGGCGTACCTGCCTTCGTTCAGAAGAGAAGTGGGAAAACATGCGGACACCAAGGGAATCATAAGAGTTCACGAATTCAACAAAGTCGAAATGGTAAGATTCGTTCTTCCCGAAACTTCGTACGACACATTGGAGATTTTAAGAAAGAACGCCGAAGACATCATACAGGCTCTGGGTCTTCCTTATCGCGTTCTGTTGCTTTGTACCGGCGACATGAGTTTCTCCTGCAGCAAATGTTATGATTTGGAAATCTACGCACCGGCCAAAGATGCCTGGCTGGAAGCCTCGTCGTGTTCGAATTTCACGGATTTCCAGGCAAGGAGAACCAGGATAAAATACAGGCCGGAACCTCATCTGAAGAGTGAATTCATACACACGCTGAACGGATCGGGATTGGCATTGCCCAGAACCATGGTCGCCATATTGGAAAATTACCAGAACGAAGACGGTTCCGTGACAATACCCGAAGTTCTCAGACCGTATATGGGCGGACAGGAACGCATCGGTTAAATCTTCAGATTTCTGAAACCTTCGATTAACTCGGCGGCACCGATGTTGCCGCCGACCTTTTCAAGTTCGGCGCACAGCTCCCGCTCTCCTTCCTTAAGGGGATTGGGGCAGACGCCGTAACAGATAGAAACGTAAGCTTCTATGAATGCGCACAGCAGATCGCAGGATTTGATTGCTTTGCCGCAACGTTTGCCGAATACGGGATTATCCTCATCCTTGAACGGATCGTTGAACATGAATCTCATTTCATCGTGCCATTCATCAGGAAGCATGGGCAAAATCTCGGACTCCATAAGTTCATGTTCTATTACTTCCAGCATCTCGGCCAATCCTTCGACGCTTTTCTTCACGGGGGATATTACATCCTTCGTAAGAACTTCCGGGAGGTCGTGGAACAGCGCGGTGTAATAATCGTTGTAAATCTGTTTGCCTTCCACGCCTGCATCAAGATTGTGAAGGAATATTGAATTGGCTACCATCAGAGAATGACCCAGTACCGTGGTTTTGGGTATTCTGGAAGTTCTCGTCCACCTCTGCTGAAATCTTAGCTGACCGAGAGTGTCGATGAAACTTTTACTGCCCTTGTCCGCAAGAGCTTTGACGACACCCTTCAACTCAATATGCTTTGATATCTCTGCGGAGATATCGTCTTTGGTCTGTTCAATATTGAACATTCCGGTATTTGCTTTGTAAATTATGTCAAATTCCCATTTGGTTGCAAGATAGTGAGCGGCTTCGACGATAGAATCTTCTATTGTCTTTTCCTCGGAACGCAGGTATTCGGAAAGACGGTTGCAAAAATCGGGATTCATATTCGGAACTCTTCGTTTGAATTCCTGAAACACATATTCATTTGCTTTTTCGCGGTTTTCCGACATTATTCTGTGGTACAGCTGAGGTTTCAGATCCGTCAATACCATCCTGCTGATGAATTCGAATATGGAATGTTCGATTATTATGTTCCAGTCAATACTGTTCCCGTCGGCCTCTTCGTATTTTCCCAGCATCCATATAATGGCGGCCTTGTGTGCCTGTTTGTCCTGTTCGGTCAGGTCCAACGGCCTCAGATGATCGTTCCATCTGTGCATGTTGGCCGATTCGAACATAAAATACAATATTTCCGAGTTTAGATTTTTCTTCATTGTTTGTCCCCGTCTTCATCGGATGCGCCGACATCGCATTCTTCGGATGTATGGATGCCGTCCGTGGTGTAAGCCTTTCGGAATATAGCGACCATTGAGACGAATGTTAAAACGGTACCTAAAACAAACACAATCATGGCATATTGAAAAATCAACAGTTCCGTGATACCGAACATACCGATTACTGCCATAACGAGACCGGTCAAATTGATAATTGCCCACACCGCGGGTTCTTTGTTTCTCATCGCCGATTGGATTGGATTTTGGATATAAAACAGGTGGCAGTGACTAAAATATATAGACTGAACACGTGATAAGGGCTCATGAAAGTATCTGACCGATTATCTTCGATACCCATGTCGGGAATCAGAAAGATGTTTGATTTGGCCGGTCCCGGTTCGATTAATCTCGGATTGGGAGAGCCGGATCTTAAACCGCCCGTGGCGGCGATAGAAGGTATGAACAAAGCCGCTCTTGAAGGATTCAACAGATACGGTCCGACCGCAGGAATACCCGAACTGAGGGAAGCCGTGGCAAAGCGGTACACCAAATACGGAAAAATGACCGGAGACAACATAATGATAACTCCCAGCGGTTCCACCGCCCTTCTGGAGTTGATGATGTCTTATCTTAATCCCGGGGATAACGTATTGATACCCAGTCCGGGATTTGTCATATACGGTCCGCATGCCAAACTGGCGGGGGCCGACTATACGGAATACAGATTGACCGACGGGGATTTTCAGCCGGACATTGACGATATTGTTGATAAAATCGGAAAGAATACACGCATGATTGTGGTTAACAATCCATCCAACCCCACCGGAGGGGTTTTGTCCGAGGAATCGTACAAAGCGTTGTCGGATCTTGCGGACGACCGTGATTTGTTCATATTGTCCGACGAGGTCTATGACCCTTTCGTTTACGAAGGAACTCATCACTCTTTCATGAACCGGTTGGATCGCGCATTCGTAGTAAACGGATTTTCCAAAATGATGGCGGTCACCGGATGGAGACTCGGATTTATCTGCGCTGACGAAGAACATATTCCGGACCTGATTAAAATGCAGTATCATGTTTGTGCCAGTCCGGCAATGCCGTCTCAATACGGGGTGTTGGCGGCACTTCCGGACATAGAGCCGTATCTGGAGAATGCCCGTAAAGTGTTCAAAAGCAGACGGGATCTTATTTCTTCCAGGATCAATGAAATTGAGGGTATGAATCTGATTCCGCCGCGGGGGGCATTCTATGCTTTCCCTTCGTTTGATATGAACATGTCATCCCAGGAATTGGCCGGGGCTCTTGTGAAAAACGGTTTGATATGTACACCCGGATCGGCATTCGGCAAATTCGGGGAAGGTCATCTCAGATTCTCTTATGCTGCAGACGAGAAGAAAATTTCCGCAGGAATGGATATACTCGAACGTACCGTGAAGGAGTTGAGAAAATGAATAACAATGAATATGATCCGAACGCCGCATTGTTCGGGAACGATGAGGAAATCCCCGAAGAGGAAAGGCTGTTCAAACAGCTCTTCGGTAAAAATCCCCGAAGAGTTTCTGCTTTAAGCGATTTGGTATACGAAGATTTGGAAGAAATGATGAAGTCGGATGAGATTCCCGAAGAAGGAAAAATGAAGTTCTTATTCAAAATGGCGGTCAACTCCATTCTGGATATCATAATGGAATCTTCCCCCGACGATGTGGCGGAAGAGATGTCTTATGCTTTGGACAGTTACCTGGGCGTTGCTCTGACCAATCAGAAATACGGCGTAGATTTGTTTAAAGAACAAAGAAAGGCCATTTTGTCGGTGGATCCGAAGAAATTCGAAAACAACGAACAGTACGAACTCGCACTGGAAGCATTCGAAGAAGAATGGTGGTCGATACCGCAACCGCTTCTTGAAAAAAGAAATCCCAACGATGCCATTACCGAAAGTATGAGGAAATACGGGCTGCTCGAATGAAAACCTTCTCCGCATCCGCCCCCGGAAAATTTGTTGTCCTGGGAGAACATGCCGTTGTTTTCGGCAAGCCCGCCGTTGCTCTGGCAATCGACAGACGCTTTAAATGTACGGTCAGCGAAGACGATGCGTTTATCGTTAACGGAGAAAAGGACGATATCAACAAACATCCTCATGTGAAACACATAATGGATATTCACGGTTTGAAAACCATCAATCTTACTTCGGAAAGCAATCTGCCTTCCGGAGCCGGCCTCGGATCTTCCGCCGCACTGTGTGCCGCCCTGTCCTGTGCCGTCAGACACATGCTGGGCAAACCCTTTGACGCCGAAGAGATTCTGAAAGAGGCTTACGCCGCGGAATACGGCGCACAGGGCATCGGCAGTCCCATGGATACGTCCATTTCGGTTCACGGAGGCGGAATCGGCCTCAATCTTCCGGATTCCGACAATATTCTGTGGAGTGTGAAAAACCGGGGTCAAAAATGGGATGTGTGCGATGTTCACACTCCCGAGATGACTTTTGTTATAGGATTCACTGGAAAAAGAGCGCTTACGGGACCTTTGGTGGAAAAGGTCAGAAGATACAGGGACAGCAACCGGTTCGCTAAAGATATCGTCGATGAAATCGGTTCCGTCACGTTGGAGGGCGTTGATGCGTTGCGGGAAGGAAATAAAGTCAAACTCGGTAAATTCATGACCGACAATCACAAACTCCTTTCGATATTGGGTGTGTCCTGTCCCGAACTGAACAGTCTTGTGGACGCCGCCAACGAATATTCTTACGGTGCGAAACTTACCGGTGCCGGCGGCGGAGGCAGTATGATTGCTCTGACCGATGAACCCGAAAAGGTAAGCCGGGCGATTTTGTTGCGCGGAGGCCGTCCGATAACCGTCAACACCGGGGAACCCGGCGTAAGAATCGAAGAATAAATAAAAAGTTTTAAACCGGCCGAAGGCCGGTAAAGAATTTCATATCAGGTCTGCGAACTCTTCGACGAGATCGGGGAACTTGTCCTTTATTGCCTTGAGAATTCCGAAAACATCCAGTTGCTTTAAGTCGTAATCACTGAGAATGTCTATGATTTCATCCATCTGTTTGTCTTCGATTGAATTCATCTTCTCCTTGGCCATCCAGTTGCGGACAATCTTGTCGTCCATTCTGTTGCGCCACATCCTCTCATAAGGTTTGAGGGCTTCTTTGGAGAAGTCGTTCTTCTCGTTGCATTCGGCAAGAACTTTGCCTGCGTACATTCCGGTTCTGCAGGCGTGGCATATTCCTCCGCCGGTTATAGGATCGATGATCCTTGCGGCGTCTCCCACCAAAACCAGGTTATCGTATATTGCGGAGTCAAGACCGGGGCAGGTTGAAACCATACCGCTGGCTACTTCCAAAATCTGACCTTTGTTCAGCCTGTCGTCTTCGGCAATCCATTTGTCGAGATAGTACTTGGCGGCGGCAGGGACATTGCAACGGTCCCCGCGTATTCCGATACCCACATTGGCGGAGCGGTTTCCTTTGGGGAATATCCAAAGATATCCGCCGGGGGCTATGTCGTTTCCGAGTATGAATTCGCACCATTCCTGCTCAACGTCTATGTTGGTCATTCTGTACTGTATGCATGAATTGATATCGCCCATCTTGGGAACGGTTTTTACACCCGCCCACCTGGCGACCTGGGATTCGTATCCGTCGGCGGCGACAACACACTTGGCACGGATCTCAATGGGTTCGCCCATGCTGTTGGCCTTGATGCCCACAAGTTTTCCGCCTTCGCGGATTACTCCGGTGCATCCGGTACGCATCATTATTTTGGCACCCGCATCCGCCGCGTCTCTGGCGAGAGCTTTGTCGAAAAGGTGTCTTTCCAAAACGTAACCGATTTCTTCGCCGGTTTTGCGACCGTCCATTCTGAATTCGTGACCTGCCGGGGATTTGATTACGGCTCCGACCATGTCGGCGGCTATCCAGGATCTGTCAGGCTCTATTCCGACTTCGGAAAGCCATGATTTGGAAACTCCCTCGGCACATCTGAGAGGCGCTCCGACTTCCGCTTTTTTCTCTATAAGTATTGTGTCGAGTCCGGCCTGGGCACAGAATTTTGCAGCCATGCTTCCTCCGGGACCCGCGCCGACGATTACAATGTCACAGTTGTATGTTTTCACGGAAATCACTCCATCCTCAATGCCGCCACAGGGCAAAGCTTCACACATCTTTTGCAGGAGTTGCAATTATCGTTGAACTCCAGTATGTAGTCGTTCATGTATATCGCATTCTGCGGACAGGAGCCTACACACCCGCCGCAATGCAAACATTTTCCAAAATCCACTATTATTGCCATTTTTCTCACGCCCTCTGATCTTCAGGTACAATCAAGGCTTCTTCCAATGCTTTGGCTTCCTCTTTGTTTTTGACCTTCCAGTCCGCAAGAGGCATTGAGAATTTGGCCTCAGTCTCTCTGCGGTATTCCGGGCCTCCGTTGTAAGCACAGAAGGGTATGACTTTGAGTTCGGGTGTGATGTAGTGTATGGCGCAGCGTTCCGTTCTGGTAACGTCATAGTTGTACGAGTCCTGGAAGTGCATACCTCCCACATACATCATCTTCCAAGAGAAGCTTGCAAGGGTGTCTTTGGATTTGTTTCCCATGATTCCCGTGAGTACTTCCTTGAATTTCTTTTTGGTCAGTCCTTCCGGCATCTTGCTTTCGTCGACCGTCTTGTCGATAAGTTTCAGCACACTGATTGCTTTGAGTTTCTTGAATCTTGATTTTGACATTTTCAGGGCTATCTCGTTCAACCCGTCGGAGAATGTCGTCACGTCAACGAACCGGGGCAACGGAGTCACAGATCCGTCTTCGGCCTGGAACAGATAGGTTGCAAGACCGCAGTGGGGATGGGTGGTGAACGTTACCATGTTATCCGCCAGGAATTCCGAAGCAAAGTTCGATATGGGCGTTACGACGGGTACGGGGTACCAATCCTCCGGATCGGCGTAACCGGTCTGTTCGCCGAATTTTTTCACCAAATCGGTTAAGGTTATCCTTCCCTCGGAAACCTCTTCTTTGGTTATTCTTCCGGTGAACGCAACAGGCTGGAAGTTTATTCCGCGGACCACTTCGGAGTGCTCAAAGGCGAAATCCGTTATGGCTCCGATCTGGTGGTCGTTGACGCCGCGGACCAAAGTGGGCACGAGAACAATCGAGGGGGACCTTCCGGTTTCTTTCTTAAGTCTCTTGCAGTTTTCAATAACCTGTACCTTCGTATCGAACATTTTCCGGTCTCTGGCCTGAAGATATACGTCATCGGACACACCGTCGAACGAAAGGTAGATTGTGTTCATGCCCGCTTCCATGCAGGCTTTGAGTTTCTCGTATTTTCTGGCGAATTCCAATCCGTTGGTTGCGACCATTATCTGCGCGAATTTCAGTTCTTTCGCTTTGGCAATGACCTCAACGATTTTCGGATACACGGTAGGTTCTCCGCCGGAGAACTGAACCGCGGTACATTTTATGGGTTCTTCGGCGCGAAGAGCCTCCAGCATCGCAACCACTTCTTCGAAAGTGGGCTCATATACGTATCCCGCTTCGTTCGCATTGGCAAAACATATGGGACAGTTCATGTTGCACCTGTTGGTTAAATCTATTAATGCCAACGAAGTGCAGGACTTAACGTCGAATCTTCTGCCGTCGATCAAAAAGTTTACATTTTCTCCTTCCGCCAAGGATTTGTCATGGGGATTTTTCAGCCCTATACCGTCGTAAGCAAAGTGTTCTGCCCTCAGGTATGCTTTTACATCGGACCAGTAAACATCCGAGAAAGCTCCGTGCTCGGGACATTCTTTGTCCATGTACACTTTACCGTCTTTTTCGTAAACAGTTGCTTCTAAAATTTTCCCGCATTCGGGGCACAGAGACTCCGTCTTCTTGGGAAGTCCTTTTGGAAGTGAGCTTGGTTGCGTTGTTGAAGACATGATTTACCTTCTTTGTTTAATGGACAGGTATATTTCTTACTATTAATAACACATTGTTACCTTATTGGGTTATAACGGAAGATTATACTAACTGTTATTACGACGTTTATGTCGGTTAAAAAGAATTTATTCCCATGGGGAATGCAAAAGATAACAGGGGCAACATGCCGTTTACCGTCATTGCGGTTACGGTGCTTGTTGTTTCCATAAGTTACGGAGCGATCTGTTTCGGAATCTCCGACACTGAAGAAACCGCGGCCGGAATAACGGATGAATTAAGACAGCTTGAAGAAACAGTGAGCAAAACCGAGTCCTTCGTCAACCGGGGCATGGGTGAATTGCTTATCTCCGTCGGTAAAAAAAGCGGCACCCTGTCTTCCAAAGCGGACAGTTTTCAATCCTGTTCGGAAATATGGTTGGAAAAACAGTTTCCTTCCTTTGACGGAGCAGTAAAAATAACCCCGTCGGATTTTGATGTGGAATTGTATACCGAATCCCTCCGAACGGTTGACGGGGGAAGGATGCCGACTTATCTTCGGGCCGAAGGTACTTTAACGGCAAAATTCGACAACGGTTCCGGTTCCGTGGAAAGAACTCTGAACATTCGCTCGGACGGCAGTTGCGCTTTGCCTTTGGTCGAAGAGATGGGGTCTCTTTTTGAAATCGGGTTGCAGGGGGAAGGATCCGTTCTGTCTCAGATGATGTCCTATCAGCTCACTTCTTTGGCCCAGGAGAGAGTCATACAGGGATACGGTTCTTTGGCCGCCACGGGGAGCATGGGGACGAAACAGATTCTGACGGCCGAAGATGTGGAACGATCGTACAGAAGCTGCGTGACGGCACTGGAACTTCTTTGCTTCAGGGATTCGGCGGAGGGATTTCTGACAGAATCGGGACATATGGATTTAGCGGACCTGATTGCGTCGGAAGACGGTTTTCTCACTATGGATATGGGGGCGGTTTACGCACAGGCACTGATTTCGGTTGCGGATGATTTGATTCTGCAATGGGCGGATTATTTTTACGGAAATGTAATTGCGGACTTTTTGGACAAGGCCAACGATAAAGTGAAAAACGCCTGGGACGCCCTTGTGGGATTCTTTACCGGCAAAGACACAATGTCCGCCGCCCCGTACATAAGGGAAATAATGGAGAAAAACGGGTATTCGGAATCGGATTACCGGTATCTGATGAACGGTTCCGTCATGACATATTATGTTCGGTCAACATCGATAACCAGGATAATCGATGACGAGGAGCATACAATAACCGTCGGCGGATTCACTAACAGTTTGGAATATCCGCGCGTGGATATTCTGGAATGGGGCGGAATCAAAAACTTCAAAAGCGAATACCGTGCCGGAACCAATGAAATCAGAGAATGGACGAGAAGCGTACTGAACACGGCGGCGGTAAGAGTCGGTAACGACAGAACGCTGGGTCAGGTATCGATTCCGGTTGTGTTCGATGACGATAAACCATTCACCGAAGACGTGATGGACGCCGTAACAGGATCTCTGTCCGGGTTGAACGGAGATTTGGAACATGCGGTTGAAAAATCGATTTCCGAGCAGACGATTTACGATCCGTTCTACAGTGCCATATGCGAAAAACTTACACGGGAATTTGATTCCGCTTTCGGAATTGACAATTTGAAAAAGAGTATGGTTGAAAGCGTGGATTTAAGAACAACCGAACAAAGGCTGCTGAATTCCGGACTGGATTCCGAAGATGTGGATTTTTTGATGGACTCGCTCAGATCTGCGCTGTATGATGAAAATATAGTCTCGTCTTACCGGTCGGCGGCAGAAGAAATGCTGGAAAGGTTTGACGTACTGCTCAGAGTTCCGGGAAGTCAAAGCGGTCTTATCAAAGATTTTCTGATAATGATAAGCGAAAAAATACTGCCGGCAATGGCTCTGGCATATAACATGCCCGAACGCATGATGACCCTTTGCAGGGAAATGTGCGATAACATGGACCTGAGTCCTTACAACGGACTTTCGGAACTTTCGACCGAGAGATATTTCCTTCTCGGCGGCGATAACGGTTCCGCCAGGGAATTCATAACCGTAAATGACGGTTTGTCCCCCGCAATAGAGATACTGGGTCCCAACAGCAATTTGGATGATTGTATTCATTACGTCGGATTCAACGAAAAACAGGGTGCGTCTTTTTGCACTGTTTTCAGAGTCGTGCTGACCGATGAATTGGAATACATCGCAGAAGGCCAAAGTTCGGAAGCGGCGATACTGGGTATCAGCGATTCGTTCATCTCCGGTACTGTGCCGATAACCGTGGATTTGAAAATTCCCGTCATCAGCGGATGGGAATTATCGGGGGTGTACGGATACAAAGCCAGTAACACCATACTGAGCGACGGGTGGGAGCTGTTGATTAAAGTTCTCGATCCTTTGCTCAAACCTCTCAGAGAATTGATGAAAATAATCAACGAAATAATTTCTATAATGGGGCCGGCGCTGATGGAGATTGCGAATTATGCTTCGGCCGTCATAGAAAAGCTGTATTCGGCGATAATAAATCCGATTATGGAAATCAAATCTTTTGTGGAGGGCGAACTCGACTCCATTATGAATAAAACCGTGGGCGGGTTCACCGATGTGGTCGAGTTTATATTCAAAGCGACATTGAAAAAGCAGACCGTCGGACTTTCATTCCTTGGATTTACTCTGAAATTCAGCACGGACATCGCCTCCCTGGTGAAAAACATAAAAAATGTACTTATCGTCGAACTGTCCGGAGAATTGGCGGGTCTGTTCATCAACTGCGAAATGACCATAAAAGAACGGGATCTCAGCACCGGCAAAGATCGGTTCATCACATCCGGCATAAGCATTACCGGCAACGACTGGAACCTTAATCTGAAATTGGATCCTATGCTGAAAACCGGGGATCGGCTGGCTTCGTTGGATGGAGTGGTGCGAAACACTTCGGTGAACATGGTGTTTCCGTATGCCGTGCAGTACCGGGAAGCCGGCGTGAAGCTTTCGGATATTGACGGAATAGGAGATATGCTGTCCAACATTCCCCTGCCCGCGGTCGGCATGAAAGGCAGTTTGGATGCGGGACTTAATCTGAAGTACGACATACCGTTCAAAATCGGAGTGGTTGTGAATGAATTTGAATCCAATCCCCCGGGAAACGATGTGGGAAACGAATGGGTTGAACTTTACAATTCTTCGGGGAAGAGCGTGGATATCACCGGTTATACATTGGTGGCGGGTTCCAATACGGAGCTTAAGCGAATGGTGTTGGGAGAGAAAATACTGGCACCGAGAGAATTGTACGTGATAAATTTGGAAAGTCACATGGTTTTGATAAACGATAAAAACGAAGTGCTGAACGGAGAGTGTATCATTCTCCTTGATGAAACGGGTGCGGAGATAGACCGATCCATTGTAGGAAAGGATCGGGAAAACAGCAGCTATACGTGGCAGAGGGTTGCCGACGGAGCCACGGACTGGGTCTTTGCCGAGGGAACTCCGGGCACCGGAAACTGCGGCGGTTTTGTCAACGGAGAACTGGTAAAAGGCATGATGCTCAGTATTTTCAAGGAATCCGCAATAAAAACCATGAACCAGATGGGGGGCGTTCTGAACGGCACGGAAGATTTGAGCGAATTCCTCAAACGCGCCATACAGGATGCCATTACCGTAGCAATCGAAAGGATTGCCGGATGTTTGATAGAAGCCTCCCTGTTCGTATCTTTCGATGTGTCGGATATGAGCGGTTCTTCGTCAACGGGATTGAAGCTGGCATTATCCATAAATTCCAAAACGGTGGGGGATACGATAAAGTATCTTGTCGGGCAGATTCAGGCTTTGTTGTTCAATATGGAAAATCCTTACGGAATAGACGGGCGGGCTCTGCCGTATGACAATATTCACCTTTCCGTAACGGTTCACAGCGGCATAGGCACTCCGAAATTCCTCAATAAAGCAAACGGAATTCCGACCGTGGATGTCGGAATTTACGCTTCAAGCAACCTGTCGGGACTGAGCGCTCTGACCGGAAGGGATATCGGCAAATGGTCGGTTACCGCAGGCATAATTTTAGAGGATTGTCCTTCGGTTCTGTTGCCTTCGGTGATAAAAACCGACCCTGAGAAGAAGACGGATTTGTGGCTTGTCAGAGCCGAGATAGGCCGGGTTTGAGAACCTATATTATATCCCTTCCCTATCGTACAACGTGGTCATATGCAACGGGGAATACCGACAGTACTCACTTCCGAAGAATTAATGGATAAGGCATTCGGCAGGGCATCCAAGATTTCCAAAAGGGGCCCGACGTCAGTGGACGGCAGGAGATTAACGGCTTTAGCCAGAATTACGGCTTCGGGGGATATTGTCACTTCAACGCTGTCCGGTTATGTTCAGCGCTTCCCCAGAGTCGATAAAAAAGACGATTTCTTCCCTCAGCTGGTGGATCTTGTCATAGGTCTCGACGAATACAAAAAATCCCTGGGTGCCCTGAATTGGGCTGCGGGACGCGTTGACCGTTTAAAAAATGAAACTTTGAGAGAAATCCGCCGCAGCAAGGATGTTGCTTACATCGAATCGGCCAGAAGAGGATTTTACGGACGTATGACGTCCTATCTGAAACAGATATCGGGGGATTTGCTGTTTCTGCAGGATGCCAAAAATAAATTCAGACAGTTTCCCACCGTAAGGCCGAACGTCCCCACCGTCGTTATAGCCGGATTTCCGAATGTGGGCAAGAGCAGCCTTATGAGGGAACTGAGCACCGCAACGCCGGAAATAGCCCCTTATCCTTTTACGACAAAAGGAATAGTTATAGGGCACATCGAAGACGGCTGGCACAAGTATCAGATAATCGATACGCCGGGATTGCTCGACAGAAGTTTCGAAGACCGTAACGATATTGAAAAACAAGCGGTACTGGCTCTCAGATACCTCACCAACGTTATGGTGTTCATGCTGGATCCTTCGGAATCCTGCGGATACTCCATGGAAAAACAAAATGCTCTGTTGAAATCCGTGAAAGAAGGTTTTGCCGGCGTTGACATAATCGTTGTCGAAAGCAAATCCGATATCATAAAAACAGACAGCGGAAATTTGCACTTTTCGGCACACACCGGAGAAAATCTGGAAGAACTGAGAAACATTATTCTGAATAAACTGAGGAATATGGCGGCTGTTGGAAATGAATAAAGGGCCCGCGGCAAGCGATGAGATGCGTCAATACTTCTCCAAACTTGCAAGACAGAAAGATGAATGTTATGCCGTGGCCACAGAGGCCAAAAAATTGGGGATAGACCCGGAACCCTACGTTGAAGTTCCTCAGGCAGAAGATTTGGCTTCCCGAGTGGAAGAATTACTGAGGGATTATCAGGTTGAGGGCGTGGCAGAAGACATCAGGAGGCTCACTGCGGAATATAAAAACAGAGAACTTGTGTCTTTGCTGGTTGCCAAAGAAGTTGCCAAAAGACCGGCGGAAAGCTTGGAAAAGGCCTTGGACAGAGCAATACGGGTCGGACTTGCCGTGCTGACCGAGGGTATTCTGGTTGCTCCGCTGGAAGGTATCGCGGACGTGAAAGTAAAGCAGAATTATGACGGAACCGAATTCGTCGATCTTATGTTGGCGGGTCCGATCAGAGCCGCGGGGGGTACCGCACAGGCGATGAGTGTTCTGATTGCCGATGTTGTCCGGAGAGAACTGAATCTCGGTCGTTATCAACCCACCGAACAGGAAATAGCCAGATTCGACGAGGAGATTACGTTATACAGACAGCAACAGCATCTGCAATATACTCCGACATCTCAGGAAATAGATCTGATTGTCAGAAACTGCCCTGTAATGGTTGACGGGGAAGGCACCGAACAGGTGGAAATATCAGGATTCAGGGATTTGCCCCGCATTGAAACCAACAAGGTCAGGGGCGGTGCATGTTTGGTCATAGCCGAAGGGTTGTGCCAGAAAGCCGCAAAAATCAAAAAACACGTGGACACGTTGAAAATCGACGGTTGGGATTTCATCGGCAAATATTTGGAAGCCCATGCCCCGGCAAGAAAAGATGATAACGAAGAATCAAAAAAGACAATCTATCCCGAAGAGACTTATTTGGCGGATATTATCGCAGGAAGACCCATCTTCGGATATCCCAGCAGAGTGGGCGGCTTCCGTTTGAGGTACGGCAGAGCAAGAACCACCGGACTTGCGGCTCTTGCTTTCAGTCCCGCGACGATGTATGCAATGGAAGAGTTCATGGCTATCGGCACTCAGTTAAAAACCGAAAGGCCCGGGAAAGGATGCGTGGTTACGCCCTGCGACGAACTTGAAGGCCCCATCGTTGTATTGGACAACGGAGATATGATTTACTGTCATACCGTCGAGGAAGTTCAGGAAGTACGGTCCCGCATCGTCCGCATTATAGATAACGGGGAAGTTCTGGTACCTTTCGGAGAATTCTGCGAAAACAACCGCAGACTCGTACCTCCGGGATATTGTCCCGAGTGGCACAAACAGGAGATAAAAGCCAAGGGAGAACTCCCGGAGGACTGGGAATCCCCGACCTACGAACGTGCCAAAGAAATGAGTATGGAACTCGGTGTTCCTTTACACCCGAAGTACACTCTGTTTTGGTCCGATTTCGATATTAACGATATCATTCAACTCAGAAAATATATGTTGGAGGTCGGATCGTACAACGAAGGTAACATATCCCTCCCGAACGAGGAACATATCAAACAGACTCTGGAAAACCTTGGCGCTCTTCACAGATTGAGGAACGGACGCATAGGAATTTTCAAACGTTACAGCAGTGTTATACTCGACTGTCTTAATTTAAAATCCGAAAACGGAAACATAGTGGAGAAGGGGGAGTTCGGAGGAGAGACTTCGTTGGATGCCGTCAGCAAAGCTATCGGTTTCGAAGTAAGATCCAAGGGCGGTACCCGAATAGGCATGAGGATGGGGCGTCCGGAAAAAGCGTTCCAAAGAGAAATGATTCCTCGGGCCAACTGTCTTTTCCCCGTCGGATCCGGTATGGATTCGAACAAGGATTTGATTACGGCAATCGAGACCGTCAAAAAATCTGCAAGCATACGCTCCGCGAAAGCCGACATGCAGTTACAGGTGGGATCCAGAAGATGCCCCTCATGCAATAAAATCACATGGAGGTCCTGGTGCAGAGATTGCGAAACTCATACGGTTTCCGAAAGCGGACAGAGAAATTCCGGTTTCGGAGGCATAAGCACCATGCCCGTGGATTTGGACGCGGAACTGACCGCGGCCTGCGAACGTCTCGGCGAACGGAAACCCAAAGTCCTCAGATGCGTTCCGGCCCTCAGATCAAAGAAGAAAGTTCCGGAGGCTCTTGAAAAAGGGATACTGAGAGCAAAGAACGACCTTGTCGTAAACAAAGACGGAACCATCCGTTACGATATGACGGATATTCCCCTCACGCATTTCAAACCCCGGGAGATTGAACTTTCCGTTGAAAGGGCCATAGAATTGGGATATACCCATGATTGGAACGGCGAGCCGCTGACGGACCCGAACCAAATTTGCGAATTAAAGGTTCAGGATATCGTCCCTCCCAAAGAATGCGGAGACTTTATGGTCAAGGTTGCCGAATTCGTTGACGACGAACTTGAGAAACTTTACAAACTCAACCGGTTCTACAACGTATCGAACCGCGAGGATTTGATCGGACATGTGGCTTTCGGTCTGGCACCTCATACTTCGGGAGGTATCCTGTGCAGAATCATAGGATATACCTCCGCCAGAGGATGTTACGGACATCCCTTTTTCCATGCGGCAAAGAGAAGAAACTGCGACGGGGACGAGGACTGTATCATTCTCGCCATGGATGCGTTGCTGAATTTCTCTTTCAGCTTTTTGCCAAGTTCCAGAGGCGGAATGATGGATGCCCCGTTGGTTCTTACCACAAGATTGGATCCCAACGAAATTGACAAGGAAGCCCACAATGTGGATTGTTTGAGGGAGTATCCTTTGGAGCTTTATCACGCCGCAATGGAAGTTTCCGAAACCAATGCCGTGAAAGGAATTATGGATCTTATCGAAAGCAGAGTAGGCACCACCGCTCAATACGAGGGATTGGGTTTCACCCACGATACGTCCGACATAGCCGAGGGTCCCAAATTCTCGGCCTACATTCTCTTTGAAACCATGGCCGATAAGATGGATGCCCAGCTGTCATTGGGGGAGAAAATAAGAGCCGTGGACGAACGTGACGTTGCCACGAGAATCATCAACAAGCATTTCCTGCCGGATATGGCGGGTAACCTCAGAAGTTTCTCCGCTCAAAGGTTCAGATGCAGCAAATGCGGCGAAAAGTACAGACGCATACCCATTTCCGGTAAGTGTACCAAATGCGGCACAAGCGTCATCATGACCGTTTATAAGGGAAGCGTGATGAAATATCTCGAAATTTCCAAAGGAGTCAGTGAAAAATACGGCGTCAATGATTATACCAGAGACAGAATAGATATTCTTGAAATGAGTATGAAATCCGTATTCGACAACGACAAAGTCAAAAAGTGTACTCTTCAGGATTTCTTCTGAAAATTAAAAATATTGTTGGGGGGCAATGCCCCCATGAAATGTTTATTCCAGTTGTGCCAGCTGTTCCGATATGTCGGCAGCCTTCGTGGACAATATTTCCATTGCCTTGTTGAGGGTCTGCTCGGCGGTCAGCGAACCGTCGGTCTCGAATGTAAACAGGAAATTCTTGTCATCGCCTTTCACAACAATGGAACCGTCTTTGTTGACAGACTCCATGCAGGATTTGCAGTGTATGCATTCGATGAGGTTCTCAACGACAAGTTTTCCGTCTTCGATGCCGAATACGTTCTTGGGACATACCTTAATCGCGTTAAGCGCAGCCTCCGTGGAAGCTCTCTTCGGATCGATTTCGATTATCGGCAAATATTTGTAACCGACACCGCTGGTAACCTGCCACTTGACATGTTGTTTCGCGGTACCCATGACAGCAATTGCGTAAATCAATACTGCCTGGTCTTCGGTCAGTTCGACAATGGGTATGAATTCATCCTTTACCTTAAGTTCGGGATTGCCCAATGGCACCATGTTTCCGGACATGACCGTACCGGGTCCGTGCTCGTTGAGACTGTACATTATGGTACAGTTGGGACATCCGTCACCGTTGCATACGCACTGATCCTGGAATGTGAAAAGATCCAAATCCGTAGGAACCGGAACCATTCCCAGCCTGTGGGCGATAATCTCGTCGAACAGGGGCGTGGCACTTTCATATTCCTTGTCGTCGACTTCGATAGTACCGAGGTGAAACTCGACTTTATCGATTGCCATTTTGGGAATATCGGACATCATGGTCCTCCTAAGTGCGTTTGCCATGGCAGGCGAGGAATTCTTCAGTATGAACTTGGCCTTCCTCTCGGCCATTTCGATGATTTCTATTTCCATATGTTTGACCTCAGACTCTGCGTCCTCTGCGTCCGCCCTTCTTCTTGGTACCGTCATGGGGTATCGGAGTAACATCTTCGATGCGTCCGATTCTCATACCGGCCCTTGCAAGAGCGCGTATGGCCGCCTGTGCTCCGGGACCCGGGGATGTGGCTTTGTTGCCTCCGTGGGCGCGTACTTTAACGTGAATACCCACAATGTCTTTTTCCCTTGCGATTTCCGCAATCTTCTCGGCAGCCCTCTGTGCGGCATACGGAGAAGCCTGGTCTTTCGCCTGTTTGACAACCATTCCGCCGGTAACTTTACCGATGGTTTCTGCACCGGTTATGTCGGTGAGAGTGATCATAATGTTGTTGTATGTTGCGTATATGTTTGCAATAGCCCATTTATCTGCCATCAGTTCTCACCATCCTCTGCTGTGATGCCTGCTTCTTCCGCATCCTTCTTTGCGACGTCTGCCTGCTTTCTTGCTTCCCTCTCAGCCCTTGCCGCGTCGGCTTCGAGCTTTGCGGCAAGTTCCTCGGGAGACATCCTCATGGGATGCATGTCATCGGTGAACGCCGAGCTGGGTGCATATTGGATTGTTGCTTCTTCGCTTCTCAGAACAATATATCCGGGAACGGTTACTTTGTGACCGTTGAGGAAAATATGTCCATGATTGATCATCTGCCTGGCCTGTTTTATTGTGTTGGCCAGACCTTTTTCGTAAACGAGGGTCTGCAAGCGTCTCGAAAGTATGTCGCTTTCGCTGAGCACCAAAATATCGTTAAGGTCGCCGCCGGTCATGGGCAAAAGTCCCATGCGGGTACATTTGTCAAGAAGGTCGTCGGCTTCGATTTTGGCCTGAGGGTCGTTACCTCTGAGACGGGCCTGAAGTTCTCTGGACTGTTTTCTGTAGTTCCTAAGGATGGACTGTGCCTTCCATACTTCGGATTTGTTCTTAAGACCAAACTCGTTGACAACGGTTTGTTCGGATTTTATCCTCTCGCCTTCCCAGGGGTGGGACGGTGTGTCAAAGGTTCTGCGTGCAAATTTAGGATCTCCCATTTAACTCACCTCATTTCTTGCTGACACCGAGAGTAAGACCTCTTCTTCCGTTGGTCCTTGTTCTCTGGCCTCTGACTTTCTTATGGGTTTCATGCCTGATACCGCGGTAGCTTCGAATCATTTTCATCCTGTTCACGTCATCTTCCTGAATCATTTTCAGATCCATTCCGATAAGGTGCATGTCGGCTCCGGATTCGTAATCCATCTGCCTGTTGACGGCCCAATTGGGGGCGTATTCCACATAAGTGGTCACGAGTTTCTCAAGCTCTTTGATCTTGTCGTCGTCAAGTGCTCCGAGCTTCGATGTTTCATCAACATTGGCCCTTTTTGCAATTGTGTGTGCGGTTCTTGCACCGATTCCTTTGATTCCCTGCAGACCGATAATCGTCCTTTTCTGACCGTCAATGTCAGTGTTGGCGATGCGTACGATGAAGTTGAAATCTTCATCTTCTGCCTTTGGTTTGGTTGGTTTTGCCATTTTATTTACCTCCGCAAATGTCCCCTGCGGGATTATTCAAGCCCTGTCATGGTTGACGGAGCTCTCGGTATTCGCTTGGAGCGGGTCCCGAGTTTGCGTAAAATGAGCCATGTACTCTTTATATTTAAATCAGCGCGTACGCGTGCGTATATAGGACAGGAATTACAACCCGGCTTTAATCTTCAGGAAATCAAACATTTCCAATGTGGATTCTTCCGTATTTTTGTTGAATACGAATGTGCCGTCTTTGTGTTCAACCACTATCTTGATCGATACGTCGTTGTATGCGGCGTACATCACTTTTCCGAAAGTCGGATTGCTGAATTTACCGGTGCTTATATTGATCCCGCCGTATCCCGAATCCCTTCTGAACTTCTCTTCGGTAATGCTCAGTTCGGTAATATCCTCATAATAAATTTTTTCATCCAGCATCAAAGCGCTGACGGCAAAATAATCGTCGGATACTTCCGTATTGATTACAGCCGGAGCTATGATAAACCCTGCCACGGCGAAAAGTATCGGCACTATGGCAATCTGACTCCCAAGAACCGTCAACGTTCCGGTTTTTTCGGTTTTCGGCAGTCCCGTGTCTTTGAACCATCTGTGATATGCGATAATGGCGGCCAGAGGAACTATGATTGAAATTACCGTCGGAACCAGTACCGATATTCCCGTTCCGCCTTTGTAAAAATATATGAAAATCAGAGGTACGACTGTGCCGAGTGCCAGGGACAGAACTATGGTTTTCCAGGAAACGTTTTTTGCTCTGTCGTAAAGCTGCTGCTGTTCGGGTTTTCTGACTGTATCTTTGTACGGTTCGGTATCGGCGGATTTATGCAATCCGGATCTGTGTTTTATCAGTTCATATGCCAGTACGGTGTCTTCTTCGGTTTTGAGATTGAAGGCTACTGCTTTCCCGTCCTTCATCGTCATGATGATGTATCTTGTGCCCGGGCCCCGATCCTTTCCGGTAATGCTGTAACTGCCGAATTCGGAATTTCTGAACGTTCCCCCGAGGCTGCCGCGCCCCAGATACATCCCGATTACTCTCATGCCGATATTGAAATTTCCGTATCTTATCGAATTTATTTCGGAATACTCTATCTTTCTGTTAAGAAACGGTCCTTTGACATGAAATGATGATATGTCCGGCGTGAAAACGGGACTGAGCGGAAACATAGGTGCCAGAAACAACAGTGTCGTCAGCATCATCAGACCGAAAATAGCCCAGAAATAAATTGCATCGAAGGCTAGCAGAGAGACAATGAGCAATGCCGCTGTTTCCGATATCATCAGAATGATACCCAGTGCAACCAGTTTATGAAGATTGGACATGGCATGTGATTTAATTGTTGTTTAAAATCATTTTCTTGGAATTACCGGCAGGATGCTCTGGAACATATGGTTTTGTGAGCTTCTTCGGTTTCTTCTTCGGTTTCAAGATTGAACGCAACGGTTTTGCCGTCATTCAGTTTCATTACAATGTAACAGGTGTCCTCTCCCCGGTTGTGTCCCACAGCGTGGCACATTCCCGCTTCGGGGGATCTGAATTGTCCGCCCAGTACGCCCTCGCCTGAATTCATTCCCACCAACGATGTGCCCGGAGCGAATTTTCTGCATTCGACGGACGATATCTCGGAATATTCGATGGTGCGACCGTAATAGGGGCCTTTGATGCGGAATGAAGAATCGTCGTAGGAAAAGAACACCTCGAACGGAACCGCCTGCTTCAGAAACAGTATTGCGGAAACTATCATTATAAGCAATCCCGCCAGCAGAATGATTGAAAGATTACCGAATGCGGGACTGGGAATCAATAATGAAAATACGGACACAACCGCACCGGCAATGAATGATGCTATCGATGCCGTTGCCACTTGTTGGGGTTCTGCCATAGATTCAGAATCCCGATAAGTTATAATAATGGTGCCGAAGACCGGATTCGAACCGGTGAACCCCTACGAGAACAGATCTTGAGTCTGCCGCCTTTGACCTGGCTTGGCAACTTCGGCTATTTGCGTGAGGTAGAATACGGATGTAAATAAACCTCACGGTTCTGTAAGGACTTCCGCTCTGTCTTCCGACACGTAAAAAGTATGTTCGTGCTGGGAAACGATACCGCGTTTCACTTCGATCAGCTGAGCATAGCTGGAAAGAATTCCTCTTCTGGTCAGATAATTGACATATTTTTCCGCATCGCGGAAATCACAGCTCCTTGCGCAGAACGGGAATGTTTTGAATTCCCCCTTCACGTAATCGAAGAATTCTTTGATGTCGGGTTCTTCGATTTCTCTTTCGCGGATTATCCTCACGATGTTTCCGGGTCTGCCGTTAATGACTTCTCCCCGTCCGTCTGTTGCAAAGGGTTCGATTGCCAGTATCATTCCTTTTTCGATTCTGGTAGAATTGCCGTCATCGTAGCTGGGGACCGACAGTCCCGAATGTAAATTGTACTGAGTGATTTGGTGGCCGCACAGGTTGCGTACGGGAGTAAAACCGTACTGCTGTATGTTTGCTTCCACGATGCTGCCGATTTCGTTTAACGGGAATCCTTCGCCGATAAAATCCACTATTGCGTCTCTTGCCTGTTTGGACGCATGAATCAGCTTTGAGTATCTTCCCGTGCCCGCTTCGGCGGTGCCTGCGGTGTCGCCGACCCAACCGTCTACTTCGGCTCCGCAGTCGACTTTGACCACGTCTCCGATTTTAAACACCTTTTTATCGTCCACGCACGGAGTGTAGTGAGCGGCGATTTCGTTCACGCTGACGTTGCATGGGAATGCCAGACCGCAGCCTTTGCTGCGTATATGAGCCTCTACTTCTTCGGCCACATCAAAAAGTTTGACGCCGGGTTTGATCATACTCAGTCCGATTTCACGGGCTTCCCCGGCGACTTTGCCTGCTTTTCTCAACTTGGACAGTTGATCGTCGTTTAACAATCAACTACCCCCAAAATATCCTTGATTGAAATGGCGCCCTGGCGTATTATTTCGACTTCGTTTCCGTTCAGCCAAACAATCGTGGAGGGTTTTCCTATGGTGGAAGCTCCGGAATCAAGATACGTTGCAATGTTGTCTCCCAGTTCATCCACGGCCATCTCCGCGGATGTGGCGTCTTTGTGCGAGTGGAGATTGGCTGATGTGGCGATTATCGGACCGCACCTTCTGACCAGTTCCAACGCAATGGGATTGTCCGGTATGCGTATTCCGACTTTCTGAGAACCCGAAGTGACCATATCCGAAATCAGAGGATTCTTTTTGATAATTATAGTAAGAGGGCCGGGGAGGAATGCGTCTATCAGTTTCTCCGCATTCTCATTTATTTCGGCGATGTCTTCAATCATCTTCTTGTCTGCGACGGCTACGGACAGAGCCATGTCAAAAGGTCTGTTCTTTGCCATAAAGACTTTCTTTACCGCTTTTTGGTTGTAAACATCGGCCCCTATTCCGTAAACTGTTTCGGTCGGATAGACAATAAGCTTTCCTGCGGCTATGTCTTCCGCCGCATGAACTATGGCATCCATTGTTGCCTCGTCCATATTTGTATTACACTTCAGTACTCTCATTTCACTCACCTATGTATCTCAATCCTCTAATTATAGAATCGTTACCCTTTCCCTCTATAACCGGTCCGTGACCGGAGTAAAGGTTCAAAATATCGTATTTCTTAAGCTTGCGGAGCGATTCTCTCAGTTGCTCCGTATCTCCGCCTTCGAAGTCTGTTCTGCCTATTCCGTCGGCAAATACCGTATCTCCGGAAAACAGAGAACGGGTTTTATGATCATAAAGAGAAATTCCTCCTTCGGTGTGCCCGGGAGTCTCTATGACTTCCAACAGATGCTCTCCGAGATCTATTTTCAGTCCTTCGGCAATAACCCGAACTTCGGGGCAGGGCGTAACATCCACTCCGAATATGCCGTCCGGTCCCCCCATTCTTATCTTATGGGCGTCTCCGGGGCCGGCAAGCACTTCGGATTTGAATACTGGCACAAGATCTTTCAATCCCCCTGTGTGATCGTAATGATGATGTGTCAATACGATGTAATCCAACTTTCTGCCGTTGAGAAGTTCGTCGATATACCCTATGATCGGGGCAGAAACAGTTCCGGAACCCGTATCGATAAGCATCGTTTTCTCGCCGATCAGCAAATACATGTTGGAATCGTACGGAACGAATGATCCTATCTGCTGTATGGTCATTGAAAAATCAAAATTGATGAACGTATATAACGTTTAACATAACGGACTTTATCAAATGACGAGGATGAGAATTTATACGCAACAAAATAAATGAAAAATGACGTGGATGAGAATTTTCATACGCAACCTGTTTAACAGCTAGACCACACCCCAGCGACGTCTTAGAACGTTAGTAAGTCAGGACTGAATACCTCGGAAACCCTCGGTACGTACATCCGACTTCTATCAAACTCATCATTTATGAGTGTTCTATGGGTGCCTCTTTTTCAAGGCGGCTTCAAGCTTAGATGCATTCAGCTTTTATCCGCTATCGCGTGGCTACTCAGCATGCCTTGTCAGACAACTGATAAACTAGAGGCGACGAGTCCCTGTTCCTCTCGTACTAAAGGACCCTTCTCGTCAGGCACCAACACCTCCATCAAAAAGCAACAAA
>DAHY01000048.1 GCA_002498605.1 Methanomassiliicoccaceae archaeon UBA404
TTTTATTTAAATACAGATTATAATTTTAGTTAAAAATTATGAAAATTTCTTAAAAAATCTAGGGCTATGGAGCTATTTACCATCCATATTCGGCACTAAGACCGTAAAAAAATAAATGTGTGGATAAAAGTGGTGGGCCCGGCCGGGATTGAACCGGCGATCTTCGCCTTGTAAGGGCGACGTCATAACCACTAGACCACGAGCCCGTGCGACATGCAACATCGCGGTAGTATTAAAACAACGCGGAAGACCTGCTCTTATTTATAAAAAGAAACAAGTATGCCTCTTTGCGCGATTGTAGTCCAGCGGTTAGGATTGGGGCTTCCCAAGCCTCCGACCCGGGTTCGATTCCCGGCAATCGCACTCCTTAATTTTACTCATAGGGTTAAATCTATATCAACAATCCAACATATCACTCTGATTATTATGTTGGAGATTGATAGTTCCAGAGGAGAAGGGGGAGGACAGATGGTCCGTACTTCCGTGGCTCTTTCAGTCTTAACCGGCATAACGACCCACCTTACCCGAATACGAGAAAACCGTCCCACCAACGGACTTTCCAGACAGCATTGCGCCGCCATAGGCGCAGTTGCGGAAATGACCGGCTCTCAGGTCGAAGGAAATTTTTCGGGATCTTCCGAATTGGTATTCCGTCCCGGCAACGAAGAAAATAATCATATTACGTTGAATATAGGAACCGCGGGCAGCATATCCCTGGTATTGCAGGCCATCATGCTTGCCGCCCGCAATTATAAAAACGGACTCACGGTGGACATACGGGGAGGCACCAATGTTTTATGGGCGCCCCCCATAGACAGCTATCAGCAGATTTTGTATCCTCTCATGGGCAGAATGGGAATAGAAGCCGATGCCGAAATCGTAGAAAGAGGGTTTTATCCCCGCGGCGGAGGTCATGTGATAGCCACACAGAACCCTATCGGAACCATATCTCCTTTGAATCTTTCCGAATTGGGGGAATTGGTTGCGGTACGGGGAATATGTTTTACTCAAAACCTATCGGACAGAATAAGCCGGGAAATTGTAAAATCCTGTGTTGAAGTCATGAAACCATATGCCGATGCCGAAATAGATACGCAGATATCTCACGGCAATTCAAGAGGGGCGGGCATCTCTCTCGTGGCAGTCTTTGAAAACGGAATGCTTGGAAGTAACGGTTTGACCACCAGAGAGTATTCTGCCGAAAAAACAGGTGAAGACGCCGCAAACGACCTGATTAAGGAAATGACAAGCGGAGCAACCATAGACGTTCACACCGCAGACCAGCTTTTGCCGTATATGGCTATGGCTGACGGCAAAAGCACGTTCAAAGTTTCAAACATAAGCAGACACCTTCTCAGTCAAATGGACACTCTCGAAACATTTCTGGATGTTAAATTCGGTGTTGAAAGAAAGGATGACGGCTATCATTTCAGCGTAAATCCGGGGGCCAAAAATGAAGCCATACATACAGGTTAACTGTGCCATGTCGGCAGATGGAAAAATAGCCGGAGACGACAGGACCCAAGTTACCATTTCATCCCCCGAAGACAAAGAAAGAGTCAAAAGGCTGAGAAAGGACAGCGACGGGATTTTAGTCGGGGTTGGCACTGTTACGGCCGATAACCCGCACCTTACCGTTAAAGGTCTCGGTTATGATGAAAATCCCGTCCGGATTGTTTTGGATCCCCGCGGCCGCACTCCGGATTCCGCTCTGGTTTTGGATAATCGCGCGCCTACGGTCATAGTCACACTGGAAAGTTGCGAGAAAACCTGGCCCGACGCAACAGTCATACGCATCGGACGGGAAACAATAGATTTGGAACCGTTGATGGATAAACTCTATGCGATGGGAATAAAAACACTGATGGTGGAAGGCGGAGGCGAAACGATTTCTGCATTTTTTAAAGCGAATCTCGTGAATCGTTACACCGTGTATGTCGGAAACCTGCTCATCGGCGGAAAGGACGCCCCCACGCCCGCCGACGGAAAAGGCTGGCTGGCCGCAGACGGAATCAAATTGACTTTGAATTGTTTTGAAAGATTGGGAGACGGCGTTCTCTTGGATTATACCGTTTCCCGTTGAGTTCACGGCTTGTAGTCCAGTTCGAATCTGTAGAAATTATTTTCCGCGCCGAAGATTTCACTGTGCGTTACACTTATTTCGATTCCGTAAATTGTACTCAGAGCCTGACAGAAGAACCCCTGAGCATACATTCCGAAAGAATTCGCGGCGCCTTTGCTTATTTTTAGTCCGGACTTTACCACAAGCGTTAACGGATTGCGCTTGAATACCGTGACCTCCCCCAGGTTTGCGTAGGAGTATATCTCGATGAGATTACTGACTACGTCGTCAATCGGCCCCTTTTTCACATTTTTGCTCATGGCGGCAGCGTGTGTCCACCCCAGGCTTTCAGCCAACGGCGCGACGGACAGACCCAGAAAATCCAATGACAGAAGAATCATGCTTGAGATGTAGGAGCCCATTACTTTGGGATCGTCTGAAATTTCATCGAAGAGCTCCCCGACTTTTTCGAAAGATTCGGGATCCGGAGTCGTCGTGCGAATGATGCATAAGGCCTTGATGCTGTATGTTTTTCTTCGGCTGTCGTTGGGATCTTCCTTGACTTCGATAATCTCGTCCTTCATCATTTTATCCAGATGCACAGAAAGCGTTGACTGTGCCTTTCCTGTGATTTTCACAAGATCCGTCAATGACAATTCGTTTTTTGAAAGTTCATCGAGTATGTTTATACGTACATCGTTGGAGATGTGAATGAGTCCCTTACTCGTATAATATAATACAAAATCGTTCGCATTTTTTTCTGTCATACGGCATGGTATGGATATTACATATTATTTTATTTCCCACTGTATACGCATAAATCGTACCAGTAACAGATTTAACATAGTCCGAACATGTGACGGTTGTGGTAACATGAAAGTGAACTGTCTTTCCGGGACAAAGGATCTGAAAGCCGTTTGGTACGAAGACAAAAAAGTCTTCATGATAGATCAGAGAAAACTTCCCGGCAACATAAAATTTGTAACCTTCGATAATTACAAAGAGGTTGCCAAAGCCATCAGGAACATGACCGTCAGAGGGGCTCCCTCAATCGGCGCCGCTGCCGCTTACGGAATGTGTCTCGCGGCAGAAGCGGGAGAGAACATTGCAACCGCCGCGGAAGTAATCAAATCGGCAAGACCCACCGCCAATGATCTGTTCTATGCCGTCGACAGCATGACCGATTCACTTGAAAAGGGAGAGGATCCTGTCGCGGCTTCGAATGCTTATGCTCAGTCCATGATTGACAAATGTCTTGCCATAGGTAAATTCGGAGAAGGCTTAATTAAAAACGGATCCGAAATCATGACTCATTGCAACGCAGGTGCATTGGCCACCGTTGATGTGGGAACCGCTCTGGCTCCCATGCGGGCCGCAAGAGACGCGGGAAAGGATTTCTTTGTTTATGTTTCCGAAACCCGCCCTCGCCTTCAAGGCATGCAGTTAACCGCCTGGGAACTCATGCAGGAGGGGATCGAACATGCAATCATACCCGACGGCGCTTCGGCTCATTATATGTCCAAGGGCGTAGACCTGATAATCACGGGAGCCGACAGAATCGTCTCCAACGGGGATTTCGCAAATAAGATAGGAACCCTGGACAAAGCCATCTCGGCAAAATATTACAACATACCCTTCTACGTTGCCGCACCCATATCCACTTTTGATTTCTCGGCCGACACCGGCGAGGAAATTGTGATAGAACACAGAGACGAACGTGAAGTCACGGAAGTCAACGGATACAGAATAGCCCCCGTCGGCAGTAAAGCCCTCAATCCCGCATTTGATGTTACTCCCGCAAATCTTGTAAAAGGATTCATCACGGAAAAAGGTATTTTCACTCCTGACGAAATATCCAAGGTGATGGAATGAACGAGATCTATGCAAGAGATATGTTGGTCGGATTTTGCAAAATGCTGTATGACAGACAATTAACGGTTTCCGCGGGAGGAAACATGAGCATGATGATCGGAGACAGTGAAATTCTCATTACACCCAGCGGCAGAAACAAAGGTCTGCTGGAACCCGAGGATCTGGTTCTTATCGGTACCGACGGAAATGTCTTATCCGGCGGTAAACCCTCCATTGAAACCGGGATGCATCTGGCACTGTATAACCTAAACTATGAAACAAAGGCTATTGTGCATTGTCACCCCCTCTACTGTACTTCAATCGCCACGAAAAACAAAAATCTCAAAACGGATTTGACGCCCGAAGGCGTATTACTTTTGGGAAAGGTTCCCATGATACCTTATCACACCCCGGGATCGAAAGAATTGGTGGATGCGGTTGCCGCAAATCATGAATCCAACGCTATGCTTATGGCACGCCACGGAGCCATAACCCAGGGACGTACCATAGAAGAAGCTTACAACAGAATGGAAGAACTTGAATTCCAGGCCAAACTGCAGATTGTCACCGGCCGTGCCAAATCATTGCCGTGGGAAGAAGTGGAAAAACTGACAAGGATGTGAATGTATGGCTATACTGGTCACCAAATGGTTTGGAGTATTTCTTTGCGATGAAAAAACAAACAGAATAATCGATAAAATTCTGATGCCGTCCGATCCCGAGGAGACCGCACAAAAACTTGCCGTAATTCAAAAAGGCAACGTGATTCGGGAAGAAGCCGATCTTGTTGCAAAAGCCGGCAAAGTATCCGTTTCCGAAAGAAGACAGTCGGAACTGGGACGTCCGGAAATGTATGATTCCTCATTCATAAAACCGGAAGACTTCGGATTCACTTCCGAAATGATGCACGATGTCATGATCCGTCTCGGAAAACTCAGAACCTCCGAACCGGTGCCCAGAGACAAGAATATGGTTCAGGCCATAAGATATCTGGACAGTCTGCATGAAACCTGTAATTTAATTGATGAAAGACTTCATGAATGGTACGGAATGCACTTTCCCGAATTGGCCGACATTGTCGGAGACAGAAAATATTCGGATCTCATAGCCAGATATGGAAAAAGAGACGGAATAATCAACGAATTGAATCTGGGTATAGAATCAATGGGTGCCGATTTCGATGAATCGGATATGAATTCCGTTATGATGTTGGCAAAAAATCTTTCCGGGATGTATGACGAAAGAGAACGGACCGAGGAATACATCGAATCCATCGTGAAAGAAACCTGTCCCAATATGTGCGAACTGTTGGGAGGCCCTTTGGCCGCAAGATTGATTTCTTTGTCGGGCGGATTGGAACGGCTGTCGTCTTTGCCTTCATCCACGGTTCAGTTGCTCGGTGCGGAAAAAGCAATGTTCAGACACCTCAGATCCGGCAAACGCCCCCCGAAGCACGGCATACTGTACCAACACCCTACGGTACACAGGGCCCCGTACTGGCAAAGAGGCAAAATATCCCGCTCTCTCGCAGGCAAAACCCTCACTGCCGCCAAAATCGACTGCTACGGCGGAGAGTACATGGGAGAGACTCTCAGAAAAGAATTTGAAATTCGTGTGGAAGATATCAAAAGAAGATACCCGGGCCCGCCGAAAAAGAAGAAATCCTCGGGCAAAAAAAGACGCCCGAGAAATTGAAAAAAATCATTTTTTGATGTTTTTCATGGCCTCTTCGACTTCGTAACCCCTGAGGACTATGTCGGATACGGCTCTGGTAATTCCTTCCACGTTCCTGTGTTGGAATATATTCCTTCCTATGGAGACTCCTTTGCCTCCGGCTTCCAGGGAATCCTTCACCATTCTCAGCATTGCTTCGTCGGAGTCTATTTTCGGGCCTCCGGCTATTACAACGGGTGCCAGTGTTCCTCTGACAATCTCACGGAACGAATCTATGTCTCCGGTGTAACTGCATTTTACGATATCCGCGCCTATTTCGGTGGCAACTCTTGCACTGTGGGCAATAAGCTGGGGATCCAGGGGATTATCGATTCCGGGACCTCGCGGATATGCCATAACAAGAAGAGGCATTCCCCATTCCTGACACCGGTCGGATACGAATCCCAGATCGCTGAGCATCTCAGGCTCGGTTTCCGCGCCTATGTTTACGTGCATGGATACTGCATCGGCACCCATTTTGAGAGCTTCCTCAACCGTTGCGACAAGCACCTTGCTGTTGCTTGTTTTACCCATATCGGTAGATGCGGACAGATGTAATATCAAACCGATATCTTTACCGCTGGCACGATGACTGTAACGCACTATGCCTTTGTGCATCACCACTGCTGTGGCGCCGCCGTTGGCAACCGCATCAACAGTCTCTTTCATATCATAGAGTCCGTCGGTGGGACCTATGGATATTCCATGGTCCATCGGCACAATAACACAGTTGCCTGTGGCCCGGTCCATTATCCTTTCCAACCTAACATTTTTGCCGAATATCATGATGACCTAACTTCCGATATTTCAACACGGTATAAATCTTACTGAGTGATTTTCTGATAAAATACGGCAAAAAACGAATCCGGATGCCGATTTCATAAACAGGAGCGCATGATATCGAATGCTCCTTTGACTCCCGTCCACAATTCGAAGGCCCGGGCGCCCTGCATTGCCAGCATATCCTCTCCGGCGATTATTTTGCAACCCGTATTTTTCGCTTTGGATACAATAGGCGTTTCAACACCGTAAACCATATCGAAAACCGTATTGCTTTCATCCAATGTATTCGGATTCACGGGATAGGTTCCCTCTCCGTACATCCCGATCGGTGTTGCGTTGACTATTACATCAAATTCGGACATGAGCGATTCTTCGGTTGCAATGCCGATTCCGAATTCCGAAGATAATTTATTGACGGTTTTCATGTTTCTGCCTGCAACACTGATTTCCGTATTGTTACGGAGAGCGGCGATAATGCATGCTCTGGCGGCGCCCCCGGAACCCATTATCAGCATTCTTTTCCCGTTCATTTCGAAATCTGCGTTTTTAAGTGCGGTTTCAATACCGTCAATATCCGTGTTGTACCCTTTCAGCGTACCGTCGGAGTTAACCACCGTATTTACGGCTTTGGCGGATTCGGCGTCGGAATCTATTTCGTCCAAACAGGAAATTATGGATTCTTTGTACGGTATTGTTACGTTGATTCCCCGGATATTGTATCCTCTTATGCAGTCTCCGATGTAATCCAGTGACGGGGACGGAAAATTGAGATACCGACCGGAAATTCCGCATTCAACGAATGCCCTGTTATGCATTTCACGGGATTTGGATTTGTCCAATGGACTTCCGACAAGACCGGTTATGATACTGCTTTCGTTCAGATTCTTCATTTCGTCAAGACTTATCTGCCCGGGAGCGGTAGGTTTACTGATATATGCGAAAGTGAACATGTTGCCCAGAATATCCGAACGGATTCTGGTAATTTCGCCCATTTTGCCCATACCCAGCAGGACATGGTCTTTGGTCACCTTTTCGGACGCTTTCAGAATATCGTATAAATTTTTGAAATCCCGGACGGCGTATGCGCCTTTCGAAACTTCGGAATTCATCGAGTTCAGCGAATATGCGATTTCGTCGGCCGAAGGTGTATTTTCATAGTCGTGAATCGAAGAAATAATTCTGTAAGGGGCATCGGGAATATCCTCTTCGCCTATGTCCGCGAATCCCGAAAAATTCTCGGGCAAAAGGGAAGGGTCAAATCCGTCTCTGAATGTTACGATTGTTTCTTTGTTCCCCGTGTCCGGAACCGACCCCAGAAGATCCAGTCTCACCTCAATCATATCGGCCGAGACAGCCTCCGGCAGGTCGGACAAACGACCCAGGGAAGCACAGATTCTCATCCTCATATCTCCGTATAGGTTTCCTCTACTTTCATGCCGAAGTGCCTTCCGCCTTCGTCCGTCTTTACCAACACTTTATCGCCTGCTTTCAAATCAGTGACTGAAATCGCGCCTTCCCTGGTAACCAGCTTGACGGTTTCTGCGTTTTGAAGTATGGTGGAGAATGTTTTCATCCCGTCGGTGGCTTTCACCAGAGTCATGGGCCTTACTTCGACTTTGCATCTTCCGACGGAAGTTGTCTTTGTCTTCCCGTCCCTGCTTACGATGGATATGGACTCCCCCGATTTCAACTCGCCCAAATAACGGGTTTTGCCTTCGGGCACCATGATGTAAGCATGAACGGCTCCGGCATTGACTCTGAACGGGCGGGGAGCAACGTATCCGCTGTCTTCGCTTTCGGATTGTACCAGAAATAAACAATTGGACTGAGAGCCTATCAGCATCCCTTCCCCGGGAACCATCATACTGACCGAATCCACGCAGACTCTGTCGCCCATCTCTATGTTTTTGATTTCGGTTATTTCCACTTCGGACAGTTCCACATCCGAAGATTCTGTAATCAGATCCGCGAATTCCCGTATCTTTCCGGGATCGGATACGGATATGACGATTCCGTCAACTCCTTTTTCCATCGTTTTGAGATACAGTCTTGCACTCTCGATATCCGATGCGACGGCAAACAGCCTGGTTTCGGTTCCCGTGAATCTGGCTATGAGATTTTCCAAAGGAATTATGGTCCAGTCTTTGGACGACAATATGAGAACGGAACATTTGCCTGCCAGATCCATGGCGTACTCCTGGTCCTCGGGCGACGTTATATCCACAAATTTTACGTTATCGTCGATTTTCATAAATTTTATTTTGCCTATGGACGCCAGATCTTCGTCTTCGGGACGTACAACGGCGGATGTTATTCCGGTCTCTATTGCGCTGATCAGCATTTCCTTCCTTTCTTCTTTGGAATCGGGAAGGTCCGCTCTGACCCAGATTTCTTTTTTCATGCTTGACACTCCGGCAAAATTTTCAGATATGCGGACTGAATCATGCATCTGCTGTTAAAAACATTATCGTAATCAACGATATTCTATCAGAGCGAAATATGTCAGGTTTTCTTTGTCGTCTTCCACGTTGCTTTTGAACAGAGTCAATCCGTTGTGAATGCCTGCGGACATTCCGCAGATTACGGCGGTATTTTCCGATAGCCTTCCGTCGGCAAGCATCTCCGCCGCCAGCGCGGTATCCTCGACGGCGACTCTTTTTGCGCCCGGAAACAGAATGTCCAGATTGGCTTTGGTCTGACCCAAAGCCTGTATGTGAGATGCGACCGTGTTTACGGCAACGCCTTCTTTCTTTACAAAAACACAATGGTGAATCGGTACGCCTATTTCATCGATTTTACAAAAAGAACCGAGTTTCATGGCTTCTTCCGTTTCTGTCACGGGGCCGGCAACGATGTTTCTTGTTGCCACCACGCCGTAATCCACGGTTCCGTCCATCAACGCCTTTACGACGCCCTCAGAAGTAACCAACGGTACCGGTTCCGCTTCCATGCCGTGCTTACCGAGAAATATTTTGGCGGCATTCTCCGAGTTGGAAAGGGGTATGCCCATGTATCCGATTTTCTTCATATGTTGAGTCATAGATACCTCAGATTAATATCTGACTCCGAGACATGTTTGAAAAGTATATTAAGAGGTTCTGCGCTCATATTGTACAATAATAGACCGGGATGAACGTATTCCGTTTTCCGCAGTTAAGGGCGGAACTACCGATCTTAGGTCGTACAGAGGAATTTCAATGTGGGAAACTAAAGAAATCAGAGAGCTTAAAGAAGGCCGGTACATGAACATCGAAGATGAACCGTGCAAAATAATCGCAATCACTACATCCAAACCCGGTAAACACGGATCCGCAAAAGCAAACATAGAGGCCACAAGCATATTCACGGGAGCCAAGAAGTCCTTTTTCGGACCCGTCAACGCAAAAGTGCAGGTACCTATGATCGATAAGAGAAAGGCTCAGGTAATCGCTCTCGGAGGAGATGAAGTACAGATTATGGATCTGGAAACCTACGAGACTTTCCATATTCCCATCAATGACGATCACACCTGTAAATTAGAGGAAGGCGGCGAGATTATGTATCTCGTGGCCATGGGCCGATATAAACTGATGTAAGGCGATACGGGTGTCTTACGGACTTTCATATGCAGGAGCCGACGGGGAATACGACGAATGTGACGTGTTCCTTTTCGGAGTCAGGTACGACCATACTGCATGTTTCAAAGCCGGTGCCCGAGAGGGTCCGGACGCAATACGCAGAGCGTCCTATAATTTCGAAGAAATTCATTTTGAGCACGGCTTGAATCAGACTTTCCCCGTAATTCACGATTACGGGAACGTGGATGATTTCCTGATTCCGGAAGATATGATTTCCGAAGTAAAATTTACCGTTGCTCCTGCAATAAACAATAACAAATTCACTGTTGCCATCGGAGGAGAACACTCCATTACTTCTCCTGTTATCGAAAGTTTCCCAAAAGATATTTCGGTCATTTCCATAGACGCCCACCTGGACTCCAGGGATGAATACCTGGGTACTCCGTACAGTCACGCCTGCGTAATGAGAAGAGCGGCGAAACACGTCGGCATCGAGAATGTGTATGTCATAGGTGCCAGAGCCATGGGCGTTGAGGAATTGGAACACGAAAATCCCATGCCTTTCTTCAGTTCTTACGATGTGTTCGACAAAGGTATCGAAACCGTTATCGAAACTGTGTTGGACACTGTGAAAAACGAGCGCGTTTACCTTACTCTGGACATAGACGGGATAGATCCGGCTTACGCTCCGGGCACCGGCACTCCGGAACCCTTCGGACTGAATCCCATGGATGTCAAGAAAGTGATTAACATCATCGGAGACAGGTTATGCGGTTTCGACGTGACCGAAGTAAGCCCGCCTTACGATCCGTCGGGAATAACATCCATATTGGCATCCCGGCTGATAAACGAAGCCATTGCGGTTCACGGCAAATCCCTTAAATGAATCTTAACGGGATTCAAGGAACTTCGCAACCATACTTTCGTATTCATCGGCCCTGCTTACGGAAACCGCTTCGTTTTTGGATTCCGAATATACTCTGAATATAGGTTCGGTTCCCGATGGCCTTACCAATACCCAGCCGTCGTCATAAATTATTTTCAGACCGTCGGTATCGTCGATATTCGCATCGGTTACGGCATCTTTCAGATATTCTATGACCGAATCTTTCAAACCGTTGGGACAGGCGAGTTTTCTCTTCTGAGTATAATACACGGGCAGTTCGGCGACCTGTTCGGACAACGGACCGTAGATTGCGATGCACTCAAGCATTTTGGCAACCGTCATGGCACCGTCTCTGCAGTACTGCATATCCGGGAAAATCAAACCTCCGTTCTCTTCCCCGCCGAATATTGCTCCGCATTCCTTCATCTTTCTGGCGACTATGGGAGAACCGACCGCGGTGTACACAAGAGTTCCCCCTTCTTTGTTCACGACTTCTTCCACCATGGACGAAGAACTGACGGGAGTCACGACTTTGCCTTTTTTCTTGGAAAGTTCCAGCTTGGCCAACAGTGCCAGACTTTTGTCTCCGCTGACAAAATCTCCTTTTTCGGTTATGAAAACACAACGGTCCGCATCGCCGTCATGGGCTATTCCCAATGATGCGTTGGTATTTTTCATAAGTGTAATCAAATCGGAAAGATTTTCTTCCGTAGGTTCGCTGGGACGTCCGGGGAACTCTCCCTGGGCATTACAGTTCAGCGTCACGGTTTTGATTTGTAATTTCTTTAACATGGACGGCGCTGTTTCAAAAGCCGCTCCGTTGGCACAGTCCAGACATACCGTAAGATTTGCATTCTTTATCGTATCGGTATCCACATTTGACAAAACCGCATTGACATATTCTTTTCCGGCTTCGTTCACATGGTCGATCGTTCCGATTTCATCCCAGCTGCGGGTCGGTATTTCCGTATCGAACAGTATCTCGATTTCCCTCTCCTCTTCTTTGCTGGCTTCGGTTCCGTCTGCGGATATGCATTTAATGCCGTTGAATTGAGGGGGGTTGTGGGAGGCCGTAATCATAACGCCTCCGCTCACGTTATCGCGGGTTTTGACATAATACTGAAGCGCGGGCGTGGGCACTACTCCCAAAATAACCACATGAACTCCCACCGACATCAATCCCGCGGACAATGCCGCACGGATCATATGACCCGACGCACGGGTATCTGCCGCCACTGCCACGGTGCCTTTCATCACTGTGCCTATAGCTTTGCCCATCTGAAGAGCCAGCTCCGAAGTCAGTTCTTGATTTACGACGCCTCTGACTCCGTTGGTCCCGAATAATCTGGGGGCAGACATATCATTACCTTGAATCACTCAAGAGATATACTTACAACGTTGCTTCCGCGAAGAATGATTGAGTTCATCCTTCTCTCTTCGCCGGTGGCTTCTTTGACGGAAACTTCCTCCAGTCCCATGTTCATGTACACGTCGAGCGAAGTAAGTTTTCCCTCTATGACTTTGCCGTCTTTGAGTCTGAGAATCAGCTTCTTGTTGACGGACTTTTCAAGCAAATCCAATGGCAGTACCATGTTATCACCGCGACCTAGTGCATCGTTCGATTTAAATCTATTCGCTTAACCGGACCGGAAAGTCATTCTTCGTCCTCTGTCTCGGGTGCATTTCTGGATTGTTCCTGAATCCATTTCGTTATGGCATCCTTGCCTGAACCGGTTATTCCGAAATATTCTTTGAATTTCCTTGTGGTCGTGAGTTCCAGAGTCTGACCTTTCTTTTTTCCGTTGACAAAATCCCTTTCCATCAGATCTTTCACGTCGTCGTATACTCTGGCACCCAGATTCTTGAACAGTTCGGATTGAAGAACCGGCTGATTGTAAGCTATGGTACTGAGGGTTCTCATGGTACCTCCGCTCATTTCGGCTCTGGAGAACATGCCCGTGTATTCCGCATATTCGGTTCGCAGCATCATTCTGTATTCCGACCCGAATTTGGCTATTGTTATGGCCGACTCCCGTTCGTTGTATTCTCTGCGGAGATCCAGTAATGCGTATCGTACTTCGGACTCGGGTATGCCGGTTTTTTCCGCTATATCCTCCAGTTTAAGGTTTTCCGCGCTGGAGAACAACGCTGCCTCAACGGCTCTTTTGACGTTCAATCAGACCGCCTCTACCAGGGCTTTTTCGCCCCCCGGGCTTCCGATGGCGTCTATTTTCATTTCAATGAATATCTCGCCGTAAGGCATTGTATCCTGTCTTATTTCCAGGAATCCGTCCCTGACAAGGTGCAGGACCGCAATGAAAACCGTAAGGTTGTGCATCAGTTCTCCGTCGTAAAGCTCGTTGATGCATATTTCGCCGGTGCCCAGTTTCTGTATGCTTTCCCATACCTTCCGGACAACCTTTTCATCGTCTTCCTCATGAGCCTTGTTGTCGAAATTTTTGGGTTCCTTTTCCTTTATTGCAATGCGGACCCTTTCCCTTTCCCTCTGAATGGCGATTTCGTTTCTGGCATCTTCGAAAGCGTCTATCAGTTCGTACATAGTGACCCTGCGGATCGGTTCTCTGGCATATGCTTCGCTGAACGACACCTGAGGAACAAACAGTCCTTCGTTCTCTTCAAAAAAGAAATCGTCAGGAATCTCGAATTCGGATTCCTGGGGTTCGACTTTGTCCCGGGTTGCGTCGGATTGCAGTCTGAGAACTTTCCAGGCCATCAGTATAAGTTTTCCGGCCACGATCATGTCGAATCTGTTTTCGGCGACTTTGTTCGTATATATCCGGACAAATTCCGACAGATCGATCTCCCAGGGATCTATCCCGTTTTCAATCACCAGACTGAAGGCGGCCCTGATCGATTCGTCAATCGGATCTTCCAGCCTTTCCCCGCCCGCGGCCTGAGAAAGGATGGCCATATACCCGTTTATCCTTTCAAAGCTCTCGGCGTCTTCCGTCAATGCTTTGTGGAACAGCAGATGCTGTTCGATTTCCTCGTACTTCGTTATCCCATCCATATTATCATCCCTCTGCAGTATCCTGTATCTTCAATGCTTCTTCTTCCAACTTGGAGACTTCCGCGAAATCGGGCTGCATTATTACCTTGCTGATGCCCGACGGCGGTCTGGTTACCCCTATCAAATGGTCGGCAAGAGCCAACGTAACTTTTCTTAACGAGACCTGTATAAACTGTGCCTTGGCGGAACTTTCCCTGATTCTTTTTGCCACCATTTCCGCGTTCACGGCATCCAGGAACATATCCACTTCATCCAGCACATAGAACGGGGAAGGCTGATGTTCCTGTATGGCGAATATGAACGCCAGCGCCGTAAGGGATTTCTCTCCCCCGGATAAGGCTTCGAGCCTCAGGAGCTTTCCGTTTTTCGGTTTTGCGTTGATCATCAAACCTCCTTCGAAAGGATTCTCTTCGTTCTCCAAACCGATGAAACCCTCCCCTCCGCCGGAAAGCTGAGTATATATTTTCTTGAAATTTTCTCCGATGGCAACATAGGACTCCATGAACAGCCCGGTCTTCTGACCGTTCAGAGATTCGGTTAATTCGTTCAGTTCCTTTATGTTGTTTTCCAGAGATTCCACTTCTTCTTTCAAAGACTCGTATCTCTCTTTTCTTTCGTCGTAATCCTGAATCGCCCGCAGATTCACGTTGCCGATTCTGGATATTATATTCTCACAGGAACGGATTGCCCGTTTTATTTCCTCTTCCGAAGGTATGGGAAGTTCGACTTCGAAGTCGATTGCGGACATCTCTTCCTTGATTTCGGAGATGCTGCTGTTGATTGTGATTATAGAAGCTTCCATGGAAGACTTCATGCCGTCTTTCAGCTCTATGTCGTTCTGTATCTTGTTGTTCTCTCCGTCGAGAGCATATCTTCGTTCCGTCAGAGCATCCTTCTCTTCTCTGAGTCCCGTGATTCCGCTTTCCATTTCGGCTTCCAGAGCTCTGAGTGCACGGAGTTCCACTTCGGCTTCTTTCTGAAGCCCTCTGTATTTTTCGATATTGGCGTCATTTTCCGATATTTTTGTTTTGGTGAAGGTTATCCGTTCCTTCAGGGATTCGGTCTGCTTTCCGATGCCTTTTATTTCGACTTCGTAAGTCGCCTTGTTTCCTTTCTGTTCGGTGACGGCCTGATTTATCTGATAAATTTCATTCCTTATTTCCTGAATTTTGATGTTTAAGTCCGCGGGCGCGATTTCTCTTAGGCGTTCTCTTCCCGCGGTTCTTTTTTCACGGAAAATGTCCAATTCTTTCGATAATTTCGTAAGATTTTCTTCTGCCTCTTTCGCTTCAGCATCCCAAAGATCGCATTGTTTCTTCTTCTCGTTGCGTTCCCGGGTCTTTTCTTCCTTGCTTCTCTCCATCTCTTTTATCCGGGCCTGCAGACCGCCCATTTTAGACTGCTGTTCCACTCCCTGGCTTCCGGCTTCCCGCATCTTATCGTCGAGTTCCCGGATTTCCGAGCGCAGTTCGTTCAATTGATTGTCAAGTTTCCTCACGGCATCGTTGGCATCGCCCAACTTCCTGCCGACCTCTTCCAGTTTGGATTCCGACGACGAGCCGAATTTCATTACGGCATCATGTCTCAGGGTTCCTCCGACCATGGCTCCGGAGGCTTCTATCAGTTCCCCCTGCATGGTAACCATTCTCACGCCGCCCATCAGCGAGCGGGCGGTATTCAGATCTTTCATCACCAGAGTATCGCCCAAAACATACCAGAACACGTCTTTGTACATGGGATCGAAATCCAAAAGATCGATTGCATACCCTTCCGAGGATTTGGAAGTCATTATCGCTTTGGCTCTGGGTCTTCCCCCCATCATTTTTGTGAGAGGCAGGAATGTAACACGTCCCAATTTGTTGTTTTTAAGGAAACGGATCGCTTCCGCGGCAACTTCGTCATTTTCAACGACGATGGCTTTCATCTTGCCTCCGGCCGCAACCGATACGGCGGTTTCGTATTCCGGTTCCACCGATGCCAATTCCTGAACCGTTCCGTGAATTCCGCCCATCGCTCTCTTGTCTCTGAGGGCAAGAATCGCGGATATGGCGGTATCTCCCTGATTGAATCTTTCCGAAACTTTCTTTTCGGCGGAGAGTTCCCCGTATTCTTTCTCGAGTCTGCGGACGGCTTCGTTCAGTTCGAACCTTTGCTTTTCCAGTTCCTGTTCTTTGCCTTTGGCGGCGAGTATTCTGGAGGAGTATTCCTGAGCCGACGGCCCGGATTTTTCTTTCAGTTCCCCGATGCTCCACTTGGCATCTCCGATTTCAAAGGACAGGGTCTTGATGGATTCTTCCAGATTCGCCAATGCTATTGCCCCCTCTTCGGCCAGGCTTTCTGCCGTGGAAACTTTTACGCGGGCATCGTTCACTTCGGAAGTCTTGTTCTCGATATCGTTTTCCAGATTCTGGAGTTCTTCCTGTAACTGTGCGTGTTCCCCTCCGAATTCGGACATCCTGTCGTTGACTTCCTTCTCTTCGGAACGGAGAACGGTCATTCTTCTTTCTGCGTTTTCCAAATTTATTTCCACTTCGGAAAGCAGAGTTTTCGTGCTCAGAACCGTATTGTCGTTTTCGGCGATTGACTCTTCGGTTTGCGAAATGTACAGCTCATGTTCCTGGTTGCTGCTTTCGGCGGTTTCTATACGGTCGTTGTAAGTGGCCATATTGATTTTTGCGGTTTCTATGTTACCTTTCAGTTCGGTGTATTCGGGACCTACTTTTTCCTCTATTTCACGCTCTTTTTCGCGTATGGCCGATTCGTTTTGATTGAACTCGTGTCTGTTTTTTTCCTTTCTTTCTCTGAGTCCGGCGATTTCTTCCTTGATTTTTTCAATCTGCCGGCCGTAACTTTCCAGATTCGACTCTTCAATCTGAAGCTGTCTGTGCATCAACTGCGCCTTGGACATCTCCAGATTCTTTTGGGCCTCTATGTACTTCCTGGCATCTTCCCGATCTTTTTCGAGCTGTTTCAGCTGAAGTTCCAATTCCCCTATCACGATGTTTATTCGGTCCAGGTTCGTTTCGGCTTCCTCTCGCTCGCCGGCGGCTCTGTCGATGTCCGCGTCATAACTGGCGATTCCCGAGATTCCGTCGATTATGCGTCTTCTTTCCAATGCGCCCATAGCCACTATTCGGGTAACGTCGCCCTGCTGAACCAGGTTATACCCGTCGGCGCTTATTCTCGCCTTTGTCAGAAGTCCGTCGAAGTCGGCCATGGTGGCTTTGCGGTCGTTTATGTAAAAATAGGAATAATAGTCGGTTCTTGCGTCGTTGTATCTGACAACTCTGGTAAGTCTGACCGTATCGTCGTCCCAGGGCATAAGACGGTCTGTATTGTCAAAAACAAGTGTTACGGTCATGTGAGATGCTTTGTTCTTGGTGCGACCGCCGTCAAAAATCAAATCCGTAAGCCGCCCTGCTCTTACGGCCTTTGAACTGCGGGGTCCCAAAACAAACAGAATAGCGTCGGTTATATTGGATTTCCCTGAACCGTTCGGTCCGGTAATCGCAGTATACCCTTCCATAAGCGGTACCGTGAGCCGCCCGCCGAAGGATTTGAAATTTTCCATTTCAACTTGCTTTAAATACACTCCCATCCCATCCTGAAATCCTTTACTGGGTAACAGTAAATTCATTCCTGCTCGTATATGAACAGGTAATAAAATGTTTCAATAATATTTAAATACGTTTATGCTGGCACATAAAAAAATACGATTATTTGCTTAAAAGTGAATATCCGCAACGGATTTCGCTATTGCCGTGGGTTGAATTTCGGAGCCGTCCAGATGCTCTTCGGAAGTCTCTCCGGACAATACCAGAACGGATCTTATTCCCGCGTCTTCGGCCATTTTTATGTCAGTGTAAAGCCGATCTCCCATCATGACCGCCTTTGAGGATTCTATTCCGAGAAATTCGGAAGCCATCTCCAACATCATTGATTTCGGCTTGCCGATTATCATTGCATTTCTTCCCGTCAATGATTCCAGCATTGTAATAAACGGTCCTATGTCAACGTCGTAACCGTCCTCCGTGGGACATAATGCATCAGGATGAGTTGCTATGAATTCCGCTCCGCCGAAAATCATGTGATATGCATTGTTCAGTTTTTCATAAGTTATCGTACGATCGAATGTCATAAGTACAATATCGGGATTTTTATCGGTAATGTTTACTCCCAGTGACGAGAGTTCTTTTTCAACCTCCGGCGATGCCAAAACATAAACCGATGACTTCGGGCGTTTTGTTCTTATGAACTGCGCGGCGGCCACGGCAGAAGTTATTACCGAGTCCTCTTCGACGGCGAAACCCATTCTCTTCAATCTTCCGTAATAAAAATTACGGGTGTGAGATGAATTGTTGGTTATGAACGCGTACGGCATATCGGCGTCTTTCAGACGCTGAATGAAATCGGCGGCTCCGTCGATGGGATTGTCACCGAGATATACGGTTCCGTCCATATCCAAAAGAATTCCGGAGACGTCATTCCAAAGTTTCAAGTTCTTCCCTCACGGTCCTGATTGTTTCTCTCAGTACGGTTCTGGCACTCTTATTGTATATGCAGGCGGACGGATGATAGGTGGGTATGAACGGAATCATTTTTCCGTCTATTTCGATGGCGGTTCTTTTGTTTACTATATCGGCCATTCTGCCGTCGTACCCCATTAGATTTTTACAGGCGGATTTTCCCAATCCTATGATTAAACGGGCATCCGACAGTTCGGAATTGAGGAATTTCCTGCAGGCCGCCATCTCCTCTTCGGTCGGATCTCTGTTGCCCGGGGGACGGCATTTTACGGTGTTGGTTATTACCACTCTGGAACGTTGAAGGCCTTCTTCTTCCATGAATCCGTCCAATATTTTTCCCGCTTTGCCTACAAAAGGTATGCCCTGAAGATCTTCTTTCTCCCCGGGGGCTTCTCCGATAAAAACTATTCCGGAGGATGCGTCGCCGTGAGGCATTACGATGTTAGTCCTGCCTTCGCTCAAAGGGCAAAGATTACAGTTTTCGGGAGGTCTCACTCCCGATCCCCCAACAGCTCATCGGCGGTTACCAGGGAATGAAGTTTTACATTTATCGAAGAAAGATTCTCTTCCCCTCCGCTCTGACGGTCTATTACGGACAGTATATCGGTCACTTTGCCTCCGGCTTTGCGTATAGTGTCGATTGCCGACATACTTGAGCCTGCGGTGGTTATCACGTCTTCGACCACGAGTACTCTGTCCCCTTCGTTCAAATCGCCTTCTATCAGCTTACCCGTGCCGTGATCTTTCTTTTCCTTCCTTATCATAATGTAAGGAATTCCGGTTTCCAGAGAAACCGCCGCGGCCAACGGCACGGAGCCTAAAACAACTCCGGCGATTCTGTCGGGTTTCTCGTTCATGCCGAGTATTGTTTCTCCCATCAGTTCGGCTATCAGTTTCAGAACTTTCGGGTTTGTGCTGGCTTTTTTTATATCGATGTAATATGAGCTTTTGGCTCCGGATGCCAGCGTAAAATCTCCGAATTGCAGTGCACCGCATTCGGACAGGGCTTTTGACATTTCGTTCATTGTATCACCAGGGTTCCTTCTTCAGACCCATCTTGTATCCTATTATGTTGGCCGCACGGTGGAGTCCGAACATTATGAGCAGCAGGAACACGAATGCCAATATGTTCCATCCTGCAAAATATGTTTCGAATACCCAGTTGAAATTGAACAGCGCCGTCAGTAAAAATGCTCCGGCGACAAAATCGTACTGATCCAGAACGGGTGCCTTCACACCCCTCTCCAATCCCAGTCTTCTCTTGATGAAGGCTCCGGCCAGGTCTCCCAGCACGGCACCGAAGGCCAAAGTCGTTATCAGAACCACGCCCTGGGAAAAGGATCCGAATCCCCAGTGGTTGACGGGATCGAAGGGATGGGAAATGCCCATCAGAATAAGTCCCAGAGCAATACCGGAAAGCGCTCCCCCGAAGAAGCCTCTCCAGGATTTGCCGTCTCCGAATATCCTTTTGCCTCTCCAGGATTTACCGAAATCGATTTTGGTTCCTCCGCCGAAAACAACTGCCGCGGAATTGGGTAACATAGCGGGAAGGAAAACCCATAATCCGATTATCATTATCTTGATTGCGCCCAAGGCATCCATAATATATCGGGCATTTATCGAACATCCATTGTTTAATCTTTGCTCACTTTGGGACAATATAATTAATCTATGTGATTCATCGGCAACCATGCTGATTCTGGATACCTCCGCATTTTTTACCATGGATTGGATTCCCGACGAAGATTTTCTTTGTCCTCCCGGTGTGGTTGATGAGTTGGAACGCTACGAAGATCCGCGGCTTGCTTTATGGGATGAACGTTTAAAAATATCCGACTACACGGAAGATTCGATGAAGAAAGTCAAAGAAGAGGCCTTGAAAACCGGGGATTTGGGAAGACTGTCCGATGTGGACCTGTCCGTTATCGCATTGGCGCTGGATATGAAGGGAACAATACTTTCGGACGATTATTCCATACAAAACGTTGCAAAGTCCATGGGCATTCCTTACCGTTCCGTGGGAACCAAAGGAATACAGAAAAAATTCAAATGGAACTATCGCTGCATAGGATGCGGCAAGTGGTACAAGGAACGTTACGACGAATGTCCCATCTGCGGTTCCGGCATGCGTGCGCACAGAAAAAAATGATTACGGGAAAATACGTTTGCACCGCACCAGGTTGGCCATGCGTCTTTTTCCGAGTATGGACATGCAGAGATCTGTTCTGAAATCTGTCTTGAACGCCAAAGAATCCGCAAGCTTCTTGTTGAACGCGGCGGTCTTCAACGGGCCTCCGATTACTCTTCTGAACTCGGTGTCGTAATCCTGCAAAGGTCTTCCGTCGAGTATATGTTCGGCCGCAACCGTACCGCAGATGCGGGCGGATATCATCGCCTGGGGAATGCCTCCTCCGTTCACGGAGGCCACCTGACCTGCCGCGTCTCCCACCACCGCACCGTTGCCTGCAACTGTTCTTGAAATCGGACCTTCGCTGGGGACATATTTGCCTTTGATTTCACGGGTTATTTCGAATCCCATCTTTTTTGAGAAGTTCTCAAAATATTCGGTCGGCCGCCCGCTGGAGAATTTGGGCGCAAACCCGACTCCCACATTGGCACATCCGGATTTGGGTATAATCCAGCTGTAGGCTCCGGGTGCGATGCCTCCGAAGAACATCTCTATCACGGGCTCAAAATCGCCGTCGGCAATCGTTGTGACCGCAGGATAGAGATTTTTATTGGCGGGAAGACCCAGTTCCCTTGAAACTCTGGATGAGGGTCCGTCCGCACCGATTATTGTTTTGTACTCTATGGTTCCGTCTTCTGTGACGGCTTTTCCGTCTTCGATTCTCAGAAATCCGCAACCTGTTTTAAGTTCGGCTCCGGCTTCAACGGCCTTGGACGCAAGATGCTGATCGAATCTGTCACGGTCCACGGTGTACCCGGTAAAAGGAAATTCGGTGACTTTGCCTTTGGGGGATGTGAATCTCATGCCTTCGATTTCTCTTGTTATCAGAGACGAGGGATATTCCATTGTGGTTTCCAAATCTTCAACCTTGGGAAACGAACCGTAGGTTTCTTCCAGACTGGGAATCAACTCTCCGCAACGGACGGGAACACCTACTTCCTTGCGCCTTTCAAGAATTTTTACTGAAACGCCTTTTTCGGCGGCATAACGGGCGGCGACACTTCCGGCGGGACCTGCACCCACAACGAGCACATCGACTTTCTCGGTCACGGAATCACCGGTCCCGGGTTACGATATAATCCCCCAATGACAGAAGTGCTTTCTTGTAATCGGAATCTTCCACGACTGCGAGATAACCCCGTGCCTCGGTAAGAATTTCCATTGCTTTCTGTCTGCATCTTTTGATGGAATCCGTTTGTTTAATCAGACTGATTACTTTTTCAACGGATTCCGGGCTGGCTTCTTTTTCTTCGAAGACCTCTTTGATTTTTGGACCGTGTTCCGGATCCTGCATCGCATAGATTATGGGAAGAGTGGGTTTGCCTTCTATCAGATCCAAGCCCACCATCTTGCCGGTGGCGTCCGTGTCTCCGATAACGTCCAACGTATCGTCGATTATCTGGAATGCTTTTCCGATTGCCAACCCGTAATCGCCGAAGGCTTCGACAAGATCGAAATCAACATTCGTCAAAAAGGCTCCGGACTTGGCGGCGGAAGAAATCAGAGTGGCGGTTTTGCCCTGAATGATTTCGAAATAATCTTCTTCGGTCACGGCGGACTTGTTTTCGAACTTCTTCTGAATGAATTCCCCGGAAGTCATATTCGCCGAAGCGTCGACAATGTGATTCACTATCTCGGGTGCGGTTGCACCGATGAGACGGAATCCCATGGCAAACATGTAATCCCCGATGATGATGGACTTGCCGATGGTGTATTCTTTGTAAAGGGCTTTGCGGCCTCTCCTCAGTTCGCCCTGATCGTTGATATCATCGTGTATAAGAGTGGCATTGTGAATTATTTCATATGCGGCGCCTATTTCGATGGCTCTCTTGGGATCTTTGCCCCCGGCGGCATAATATGAAAGAATGCATATTGCGGGCCTTATCTTCTTTCCGCCGGTTTCTATGACATAATTGCACATATCTGTGATTTCGGCATTTTTGGAGCAAAGAACATTCTCTTTTATCCTATCAACCTCATCCAATTCATTGGATATGCAATCGTGCCAAAGACTTGACATATGTCTGAGTGAAGAGCGTTATCTACTTAATGGTTTTCAAAAAATGGTCAATAGCCAGAATGAAAAATGATGATTAAAATTGAATCCGCCCCCGAAGGGGCGGGTATAAAGTGGTTTATCTCCCTGTTCAGGGTAACAACGACATTATCGCGGCTGCTGCTTCGGAACAGTAGTGCAGGAACGGTCCGGGGTATACACCCATAAGGATTACACCCAGTACGCACAGAATCGCGGCGACCATCATCGGAACGGGCACCTTGAACTTCTCTTCCGTTTCACCTTTCTCGACATACATCGCCTTGATGACTCTTGCATAATAGTACAGAGATATCGCAGAGTTTATGATTGCCACAAAGGCAAGCCACATCCACTGAGCCGTAACGGCTCCTCCGAGATCCGTAACTATTGCGGAAGAGAACAGGAAGAACTTGGCAGTGAAACCTCCGAGAGGGGGGATTCCCGCAAGTGAGAACAGGAAGATAAGCATCAATGCCGACAGCAACGGTGCTCTCTTCGCCAATCCTCTGTAATCCTTCAGTGTCTCTCCGATGCCTGCGTGTATCAGTATGGCGACGATAACGAATGCACCGCCCTTCATGAATACGTGGGCGAACATGTAGTATATCGTACCGGTGAGTGCCCACTGACTGAGGACCGCAAAGGCAATCATCATGTATCCTGCCTGAGCGATGGACGAGTAAGCAAGCATCCTTTTCACATTTGTCTGCGCGATTGCAACAACGTTGCCCACCGTCATGGTAACGGCCGCAAGTATTGCGAATACGTACTGCATTCCTTCCGTCATTCCGGCCTTTGTGGACTGAATAAACACGAAAAGCACAAAGAAGATCTTGATGAACACAACGATTCCCATCTTCTTCGAACCCGTCGAAAGGAATATCGACACCGGCGTGGCGGCTCCTTCATAAACATCGGGAGCCCACGAGTGGAACGGTACAAGTGCAATCTTGAATCCGTAACCTGCAATCATGGTCGCAAGGGCTATGATCAGTGCGGCACTGTATCCCGCACCCTCGACGTAACTGGCGATTCCGAGTATGTTGGTGGTTCCGGAAAGTCCGAAAAGCATCGATATACCGTATACCGTCAGACCGGAAGACAGTCCTCCGATGATGACGTACTTGACCGCCGCCTCGGAAGCTCTGGAGTCATGTCTCTTAAGAGCCACCATTGCGTAGGACGGAATACTTACCATTTCCACACCGACGAAGATCGTCAGCAGATCGGTTGCGGTTGCAACGAAACACATACCCGACGTGGCAACAAGCAGAAGGGCGTAGAACGCACCGACGTGTCTTGCAGTGGTTTCTCTGCTGACCGAGGCCACCAGTATTGCTATGAATACTACCGCCTGGAACAAGAGAATCAGCAGACCGGAGAATGCGTCATACACAAAGAGTGAACTGAACTCTCCCGTCTGTCCGTGGTAAAGCATGTGTGCGTTGAGGGCCGCCGATATAATTACGACAACCAATGCGGTTGCGGCCGTAACTTTGCCTCTCTTGAAAATCATCTGAATTGCGGGCATAAACAGCGCGCCGATGATCAGTATCAAAATCGGCAATACCGGAGCGATACTGTCGAATACGTCCATTATCGAACTTACATCTATATTCATGGTAACAGAGCCCCCTGGAATATGTCGATGAAACTGCTGGCAAACGGTTCAATCACTCCCAGCGCCAAATCCGGCCAAATACCGAACAGTGCGATGAATATGCACAGAACCGCAAGGGAGAATCCCTGAGCTTTGCTCACATCATGCACCTTGGACATGTCAATCTTCGTGGTTTCTCTGCCGAACAGTGTGCGCTGCATCGCCCAGATATAGAATCCGGCGTTCAGCATTATGGACAGCAGACAGAACACAATCAACCAGATATGTCCCATGGCCTCGGCTCCGACGTAGAAGGAGAATATAACTCCGAATTCACCCCAGAATCCGACCAGACCGGGCAGACCCAAAGATGCCATGAATCCTATCATCATGAATGTTGCGAGATAAGGCATCTTTCCTGCCAAACCTCCCAACAAAGGCATCTCTCTCGTACCGACGGAATGACCGGTAAATCCGCAGACCATGAACAGCACTGCCGTAACAAGACCGTGAGCGAACATCTGGAAAACCGCGAATGTTATTCCCAACGAAGCAAGGCTCTCGACGGGAGAGGCAGTATACTTTATGTAAAGCAGGGACGCCGCAATTCCCAGGAGAACCATACCCATGTGGTTGATAGACGAATATGCCACCATTTTCTTCAGGTCCGTCTGTGCAACACAGGCGTACGCACCGTAAACGATGGATACCAACGCGACTACCATTATTATCTCGGCCCACCAGATGGAACCTTCGGGGAACACGTTCAACGCAATCCTGATTATACCGTAGGATCCCATCTTAAGCATGACACCCGCCAGCAACACGGAACCGCCGGTAGGCGCTTCCACGTGTGCATCGGGCAGCCATGTATGGAACGGTACCATGGGCATTTTGACCGCAAACCCGAAGAACAGCATACCGAACACAAGGATCTGGAATGCTTTTTCGAACAGGGGTGCGGCGGAAGCCACGACCGCGAACGAGAAGTCGACTATCGGACTTCCGAGCAGTTCTGCGGCCTGGAAGGACATCGCGAATATACCGATGAGCATAACCAGACTCGCCACGTGCGTGTATATGAAGAACTTGATGGCCGCGTAATGCCTTCTGGGTCCTCCGTACCACGAGATCATGAAATACATGGGAATCAGCGTGACTTCCCACATTATGTAGAACAGGAAGTAATCCGCCGAAAGGTATACACCCATCAGCCCGACCTGCATCAACATGACCAGCGTGTGATAGTAGTTAGGCCTGTCACTTTCAGATGACTCGAACACCACTACCAGGAATATGAGCAGAGCGGTCAGGAAGACCATCAGTTTGCTCAGTCCGTCGATTTCCAGTATATAGGAAATACGGATGTTCGCCGCATCGATCCATACATGGTTCTCTGCAAGTGCCGCCACGTTCTCCTCGAACAGGAGAATAGTAGCCAATATGAGTACTATACCGGAGAATATTCCGGCCACATATTTGGCGAACTTTTCTTTACCTTTACCCATCATCAACGTGAGCGCGGCTCCCACCAGGGGGATTACGAGCATCAGCGTAAGTATGGGGATTTCATCAAACACTTACATACCTCCCATATAGTAAATGAACAGCAGGGCACCGACGAATATCACCGACATTCCCAGCATCACAACCGAAGCGTAGTTGCCCACATTACCGGTCTGCATGTACTTGCCGGATTCACCGGATTCTACTACGGCACTTGCAAGACCGTTAACGGCACCGTCAACAACCTTCTGATCGAAAGCGTTGACGGTCTTTCCGACTTTATAACCGAACGTCCAGGACACCCAGTCATAAAACTGCGGGAACCACCATCTGTTTTCAAGGGCTCTGTACAACCAGGAAGTTCCTTCTTTGTTGAACTTTCCGGGGTTGACGGCAAACCTGCTGTACATCAGATACGCAACGAATATTCCTATCAGTGCAAGTCCGATGGACAGGTACGTGTAGGGGTTCGTGAGCATGTGTTCCACCCAATACAGTGCGCCTTCGCCTGCAAGGGTTCCCACAAGGAATCCGTTTGCGGCATCAATGGTTATTATACCGTCGAGACCGAACAGCAACAGGAATCCTGAACCGAATGCGAATATCGCGAGTAACCACAGGGGTACGGTCATGGACTTCGGAGACTCGCCGTGGCAGGTCTCCGTGGCAGGTCCTTCGGGACCGCCGAACGTCATGTACCACATGCGGAACATGTAGAACGCCGTCATCAGAACCGTGATTATTCCCAGTATCCATACGATTGCGAACAGGTAACCTTCGGATCCGTATTTGGATGCGTTAAGCACCGTGTCCAGTATGAGATCTTTGGACCAGAACCCGCTGAAGAACGGGAATCCCGCTATCGACAGCGATCCAATCATCATCGTTATCGATGTTGATTTCATCTTCTTGCCGAGTCCGCCCATTTCTCTCATATCCTCAGTACCCGTGGAATGTATTACCGATCCCGAGCCCAGGAACAGCTGCGCTTTGAAGAAAGCATGGTTCAGCATATGGAACACACCGGCTGTGTAACCCAGTCCGCCGAGTGCCATGAGAGCCGGGTCCGAATTGTTCATTCCGAGAGCCATGAGGTAACCTCCGGCGCCCAGGGCCATGAACATGTATCCCAACTGAGAAATCGTCGAGAACGCCAGGACCTTCTTGATATTGTTGTTGGCCAAAGCCATGGATGCCGCGAGTATTGCGGTTATTCCGCCTATAAGGCCTACGAACAGCATGACTTCCGCAGACTGTGTGAACAGAGGGAAGCTTCTGGCAACAAGGTAAACACCGGCCTTGACCATGGTAGCCGCATGTATCAATGCGGAAACGGTGGTCGGACCTGCCATTGCGTCCGGCAACCAATCCTGCAGAGGGAACTGTGCGCTCTTACCGATCGCACCTCCGAACAACAGGAGCGTTGCTATCACAATCAGATTGTGATCGACATTGCCTATGGCGGCAACATTGAACACTTCTGTGAAGTCAAGACTCTGGAACGCATACAGCAGAACAAACAGTCCCGCCATGAACGATGCGTCTCCCAAACGTGTTACGAGGAAAGCCTTCTTGGCCGCGGACGCGGCGTTGTCTGAAGCTTCGTCTCCCTGAGGGTGGTTGAAACTCCAGAATCCGATCAGGAGATACGAGCACAGCCCCATAACTTCCCAGAAGACAAACATCATCAGGTAGTTGTTGGCAACTATGAGCCCGGTCATTCCTGCAAGGAACAGACTGATTTCCGCGTAATATCTGCTCTTTCTCTTTCCCTGGTCATCCATATAACCCATGGAATATACGAAAATCAGCAGGGATATGAACGTGGAGAACAGCAGCATTATGCAGGTCAGTCCGTCCACATAGTAACCCAGTGTGATCTCGTAGCCTCCGATGGAGAACCATTTGATGGATTCGGTTACGAATCCTTCGGTTGCATACGCGTCCCCCGTAAGGAACTCGTAAACGACAAGAACCGAAATTACCAGAGTTGCGAGCGCGCCGAGTATGGCGAGTCCTCCTCCGCGGTTATTGTCTCCTTTGGCCAACAGGCCGACGATTACGAACATTATGAGCGGAATCGCCGGTATAAGCCATGTATATTCTATGAACACCTTACCACCTCAATTCCGTAAGATCGTCTATCACGGTCGTTTTCTTTACCTTGTATACGTTAAGCATTATCGCAATACCCACCGCAACTTCGCAGGCAGCGACGGCTACGGTGAACAGCACGAATACCTGCCCCATTATTGCACCGTTATAAGCGGCGAACGTAACCAGGTTTATGTTGGCTGCATTGAGTACCATTTCGATACACATCAGCACGACGATTGCGTTGTTTTTGGTCATAATCCCGTATATGCCTATTACAAACAGGATTGCCGCAAACATAAGGAAGAATTCAATTGGAATCATCGTCATCAAACTCCTCTTTTGCCACACATATCGCACCGACCATGGCCCCGAACATTATCAGTGACAGCAATGCCACTATGGGACCGTAGGTCTCGAAGACCACGTAGGTCAGAGATTCGGTGCTGAGTTCATCATCATTCTCATACGCATCGAACGTCGGAAGTCTTTCGGGAGAGTCATTGACTACCAGGTCTCCCCAGCCCGTGGCAAACACTGCCGACGCAAGCACAGTAAGAGCAAGAACGGCGACTGCCGTCCCTATCATTTTCCTCTTAGTCATCATGTTCATCACCTCCCGATTTTATGATATATTTCCTTGTCAGCATGATGCTGAAAGCAAACAGTATCGTAATCGCTCCGACATAAACGAAGAGCTGTACAATTGCCATGAATTCCGCCTCCAACAGGTAGAACATAACGGCAACTATGACGAATACGAGGGCCAAATAGAATGCGCTGTGCATCGGTTCTTTGTCTGTTACGACAAAGAGCGCGGCAGTAACGCCTATTGCGGCCACTGCGAAAAATATCAACAAGTCTATGTTGGATCCTATGTACGACATGAAATCCATAAACTTGTCCGTAATTCCGAACTCGAACATCAGAGCGCCTCCTCAATATGGATGCAGCTCTTCGGACAATCGATGACGCACTGTTCGCAACAGATGCACTTGTCGTGATCGAAGACCGGTACGAGCTTCGGTTTTCCTCTTTCGTTTAATCCCTTCTCTATCATAGTAACAGCCCCGACCGGGCAAACTTTTTCACATTTTCTGCATCCGATGCATGCATCTTCTTTGACGACCGGATTGTCGACATCGAACACGTGAACCCTTCTTTCGGGGTTTCCCGCATCGATATCCGACTGCAACGTAACCTCGTAGTGCACTTCCATTTCCGGAGTGGTGTCTTCGAAGTTCAGCCTGCGGGGACCCCAGAAGAGATTTTTCTTATAGAATTCCGCAAGTTCGTATTCCGGCGTGACAGTCATGGCGTTGGTGGGACAGAATTCCGCGCAGTAACCGCAGAACGCACATCTTCCGAGGAAGATTTCCGGCCTCATTACCATTTTTCCGTCATCGTCCGGAACTTCGATCATCTTTATGCATCCGGTGGGACAGGCCCTCGCGCATACGCCGCAACCGACGCACATATCGAATCTCAGACCGGGACGTCCCCTGTAATTGTCGGGGAGCCATTCTTTCTCGTAAGGATACTGAATGGTAACCGGTCTGCGGACAACCGTTTTGGAGAACAGCTTGATTGTGCTCCAAAGCGGTTTGAGTACCCACAACGTTTTGGCGGTACTCCTGGGATATTTATCCAAATATTTCATCGCCATCAGAAGAACCCTCCTGTTTTGAGAACCACGGCAATGCCCAGGTTAATTATTGCCAGCGGCGTAAGCACCTTCCATCCCAGATTGAGAATCTGATCGATTCTGACACGGGGAAGAGAAGCTCTTACCCAAATCATGAGGAAGAATACAAACCATCCTTTGAGCAACTGAACCAGTTCCGGCAAAAAGGCATTGGCTTCCGCAGAGACGAAGGGAGCGATATTCCATCCTCCGAGGAACAACAAAGAGACCATCGCACAGGATGCGAATCCTCTAAGGTAATCTCCGAGCATGATCAATCCCCATTTCATACCTGCATATTCGGTCTGCCAACCCTCAACGAGTTCCGATTCGGACTCGGCAAGGTCGAAGGGTGTACGTTCGGCCTCCGCACAGGAAGCCGTGAAGAACACTATGAAACCGAGAGCCATCGGGATGACGTACCACATGGTTTCGTTCTGTGCGGCGACAACGCCTCCTATATTGAATGTGCCTGCGAGAATCGCCACGGCACAAACGGTTATCAGCATAGGTATTTCGTAAGATATCATCGACTGCGCCGCCCTCATTCCTCCGATGAGGGTGTATTTGTTGTTCTGCGCCCAACCGGACACCAGAATGAACAACGGTGCAAGTGCGTATATTGCCATTACAATCAGGAATCCCGCGTCATAATCGACTATATAGAATCTGTCTGAAAGGGGCAGCATACAGGCTACAAGAACAGATGTACCGATGACGAGAGACAAAGTCCAGGTGTATCCCATCTTGTCCACTTTCTTCGGCGTTGTGTTTTCTTTCATGAAGGTCTTGAAACCGTCAGCGACACACTGAAGGAACCCTTTCATACCGATCTGGGTTCCTCTTCTGTCCATAAATCTTCCGAGTGTCTTACGCTCTTGCCACAATGATACCAGAACACCTGTGAATATTACCAGGAATATTATCAGCGCCAGGTTTACTATGGCGAACAGATTCACAACGGGCCCGGACATAAGCCAGGTTGACAGGCCGTTGTTCGGGAACAGTACATCTATGATCCACGCAATCAATCCTCCCAAAACCTGATACAGATTGTATCCGATTTCGTATACGATGTTATGTGTCTCATAAGGATAGTATGCAAAGTTCTGCAAATCGCTGTAATCTGCGTAATTTATCCAATCTTTCAAAGCCATGATATCACCTGTCGGATTCTCCCATGCAAACATCTATCATAGCCATAACAACCGGCACGTCTGCAACCCTGCATCCTTTCACCATGGGCTTGGAAGCACTGAGGTTTGTAAACAGAGGCGCGCGGACCTTGAGTCTGTAAGGCTTGTCGGTTCCGTCGGAAACCAGGTACATCATGGATTCTCCGCGGGGATCCTCCAATTTGCAGAATGTCCTTCCGGCGGGAACCTTCGAAGGTACTTTTACCCTGTAAGGAGCATTCTTTCCGAGCGCTTTGATTTTCCGCATTGCCTGTTTGATAATCAGACAGGACTGGAACATTTCTTCGATCCTGACTCTGTATCTGGCATATGCATCTCCGTCCTGAAGTACCGGGACTTCGAAATCCATTTCGGCGTATTTGCTGTAAGGCATGTCCCGGCGCAGATCGAAGTCCAATCCGCAGCCCCTCATGGCGGGACCGGTCAAACCGAGGTTTGCACATTGTTCGCGGGTAAGGCAGCCGATGTTCTTCATCCTTGAAACATAAATGGAACTGTCATCAATCATATCGATGATGTCCCAGAGTCTCTTTTCGAAGAGTTCGGTTACTCTCAGCACGTCCCTGTCAAACAGTTCGGTGGTATCGTTTCTGACTCCCCCTATACGCGGATAGTTGGTTGTCATTCTCTGACCGCATAATCTTACGTTGAGATCCAACCAGTATTCCCTTTCTCTCATTGCCCAAAGGAATATTGTAAGGTTACCCAAATCGGTACCCATTGCAGCCAACCACATAAGGTGGGATTGTATGCGGCAGATTTCGTCCGCCACCACCCTTATGTATTTGGCTTTGTCCGGCGCTTCGATGCCGAGAGCTTTCTCAACTGTCATGCAATAAAGATGCGTATAAGTCATGGATGCGGAATAACAGAGTCTGTCTGCCATGGGAATTATCTTAGGATAAGTCCGGTTCTCGGCTTCCTTCTCCCAACCGCGGTGCAGATACCCGATTACGGGCTCGGCGTCAGTGACTATTTCTCCGTCGACTTTGATTTTCAAAGTCCAAAGTCCGTGCGAGAAAGGATGCTGAGGACCCATGTAAATCCACATCTGGTCCGTTTCAAACCTTTCACGGCTGATTCGTTCTTCCGGAGGTGCATCAAATGTATCGATTGTATTTTCGACTACCATCACTCCTGCCCCCTTAACTTGTATGATTTCCTGAACGGATAGAAATTGTAAGTATCCGGAGTCAGAAGTCTCTCCAGCTTCGGATGTCCGTCAAATATTATTCCGAACAGTTCGTAAGTTTCCCTCTCATGCCAGTTTGCACCTTCCCATATCAGGGCTATGGACGGTATGTGAAGATCGTCCAAAGGCAGTTTGACGGTCAGTTCGATATTGATTCCGGTATAGTAGTTCGTAAGCACATAGATGACTTCCATGTGTTCGATCATATCCAGACCCATGACTATAGAACAGTGTTCAAAGGTCAGATTATCGGAAATGTAACAGCATATTTCGAAGATGTCGTTTTTGTCCGCAACATCAACCAATACTCTGTCCATCTCTAACCCTTTGACGGTTATTTTGTTTCCGAATTTGGATTCAAGAAGACTCTTTACGTCGTGATTGGACGGTTTCTGATAAATGGCTTCGATATCCATCTTCAGTCCTCCATGAATACGCCTCTGTCGAAGTAGTCTCCGATTTTGTTTTGCAAAAGCATAAATCCATCAATCATTGCATCCGGCTTCACAGGACACCCGGGAATGAAAATATCCACGGGAACAATCTGATCCGTACCCTGAACACAATTGTACGAGTCATACCACGGACCGCCGGATATGGCGCATTCTCCCATGGCTATAACCCATTTGGGGTTGGGCATCTGTTCGTAAAGACGTCTGATGCTCGGGCGTACTTTCTTTCCAATCCAACCGTTCAACAGAAGGATATCGGTTTGTCTCGGCGAGGACCTGTAGATAATTCCCAAACGCTCGGCATCGTGTCGGGGGGCAGACGCGGCCGCCATCTCGAGAGCACAGCATGCCAATCCCCAGTGAAGGGGGTGCATTGAGTTTTTCATAGCCCATGTCCAAACCGGACCGGTGAGCTTGTCTACAGTTTTCTTCGTCCCTGCGCTCAACAGGTCGTTGATAACCGCAGTGGACCAGTCCATAAATTCGTCAGCGCTCATAGCGATGGCGTGCGGGTATAGGCTCATATCCATAGTTTTTCCTCCTTTTTCAGCGCATAGCACAATCCGAGGATCAGTACCGCCAGGAAAATCATCATCCATGTTTTAGCAGCTAATGACAGGCCGGAGAAACCCACCGTCCATACCATCAAAAAGGTCGCAACTAGGTCAAAGACCACGAAAATAATAGCAAAAGCGTAGTGTTGGAACCTGAACTGGACATGTGCATCCCCAATAGGTTCTGACCCACATTCGTAGGTCGTCTCCATCCACTCTGTCGTTTTCGTAGGCCTGATAAACCTAGATACGAACCATGCCAACGGCGCAAATCCGAGACAGACGACGGCAAGCATCATCAGCGGAGCGTATTCTAGTATCAGTGACATTGAGAATTTGCCAAGTCTTGAAAGTATATAACAATTGAGTCGAAAGCTAATAAGTACACGCGCGAGACTTGTATGAACGCGGGAACAACTTATTATTATGCAGCGGTTTCCGTACCTCATGACCGTCAAAATCGGATTCATTGGCACAGGGAGAATGGCCTCCGCGATGATCGGAGGGATACTGTCCGACGGACTCTACGTGAAGGAAGAAATCATCGGTTGCGCTCCGAGCGAGAATACACGCAGCAGAATATCGTCCGAATTCGGAATAAAAATGTACAAAACCGCCGCGGAAGTTGCAAAATTGACGGATTTTCTTGTTTTGGGCATCAAACCCGTTCAGGTAAAGCCTCTTTTTACCGAAGAAGGACTCGAATTAGGGGCCAAACACTTGGTGCTGAGCATCGTTGCAGGAGTAAAAATAGCCACTTTAATGGGCTATGTGCCAGATGCCAAAATTGTGCGAGTTATGCCCAACCATTGCTGCCTTGTCGGAGAGGGTGCCGCAGGGTATTCCGGGGGGCCTGGTGTCACCGATAACGATTTGATGAAAGTAAAGTCTGTTTTGAATTCTTCCGGACTTGCCGTTGAAGTCGACGAAGAGGATTTGGATGCCGTTACCGGGTTATCGGGAAGTTCTCCCGCGTTCATGTACATGATTCTTGACGCCATGGCCGATGCGGGGGAAATGTACGGAATATCCCGGGACAAGTCTTTGAAATTGGCGGCTCAGTCAATGCTTGGTGCCGCAAAAATGGTTCTGTCCACCGACAGGACTCCCGACGAACTTGTCGATAATGTCTGTTCTCCCGGCGGAACCACCATCGAAGGGGTGCGCGTCCTGAGAGAGGCCGGTCTGAAGAACATTATGATTGACGCAATCAAAGCAAGCATTGAACGTTCGATTGAAATGTCCGAAGAATGACATTGCGCGCGCGTGCGCGTATATATGAATAAGATAGTATCAAGAACGTTTCATCGGAAACAGAAGGCCCCTGAGCATTCTGGGCGCATTGAACCATACCGAACCGGACTTCCACACCAGATCGTCTTTTTCGGCTATGGTGGAATTCATCATTACCATTCCTTTTTCCTTTATTCCCCAGAGTTGACTTTCCCGTTCTTCCTCATTCTTAATGGTCATTATCTTATCGACTTCGTGCATAATCGACCTTGCGGTTTCGGTCCTCTCTATTCTGTTGTTCATACGGGATTCGGAGATTCTTCCCGCCTCGAACTCCGAACGGGTAAGTACGTTTGCCGCATCATAGGATGTTTCGGCAATATCGTCCCGGCTCATAAGATCGGTTTGATAAGACAGGGTCAGTTTCCATGACGGACTGTCCAGAAGTTTGCGGTGTTCTTCCAGTGTTCTCGCGAAGAATGTGTATCCCCATTTTTCCGGATTCTCGAAGGCTTTGCTTCCGGGATCCACAAACGGCGAAAATGGTGAGTTGTATATAAACAGAGGATCGTCTTTTTCAACCAAAGACCATAGATGTTTTGAAGCTCTGGCACTGTCTATTGCGGATTCTCTGGTTTGGAACGGTAATCCGGTCATGTAAAACAAATCCATTCTCATACAACCGCCGTCGAACGCATTTTTTATCGTCGATTCGATTTCTTTGTTGGAATAGCCCTTCCCCAGCGGTCCGCGAACACTTTCGTCATGAGAATCGGGGGAGAATTCTATCGTATATCCTCCTCCGAAGGCCTTGTCCACCGATTCGAAGAAATCCTTTCCTGCACTGTTGAACAGTTCCAGCACCACATGGTTGTCTATTCCGCGTTCTTTGACGGATTTAAGAAATGTTTCTGCATATTTGGTGCCGGGCTGTCTTATATCCCCTACCACAAACACCGGCGATTTCATGTAACTTTGAATGGATTCCAAATCTTCCGCCAGTTTTTCAGGGCTTCTGAACGCGGGTTTTTTCCGGCATACCACTATATCATTGGCAAAATGAGAACCGCCGCATTCGGCACAGTTAAGGGAACATCCTCTGACCGACAGTGCCATGGTCAACGGATCTTTGTCCCATCCCGACCAGGGGAGGGCGCTTTTCACATCCATGGTTTTCATAACGGATTTTATCAGTGTTCCGTAATCGAACATGACATCGTCAAGTGTGTCCGGCACATACGAAACTTCATTGTTGCGGACTCTGCCGTCATTGTCTTTCCAAATCAGATTCGGAACTTCGGAAAGATCCCCTCCGCATTCCAGAATCTGCATCAATTTTACGGTGGGTACTTCCGTGGAGTCTCCGCGCATTACGAAATCCACTTCGGGCCGTTGAATCAGCTCCTCCCAGAAATAAGACGAGGTGAAACCGCCCAGTTCGATTTTTGAATCAGGATGATATTTTTTGATGATTTTTGCAATTTCCAATGCGCCGTGCGCATGGGGCATCCAATGCAAATCTATGAAAAAAACATCGGCATCGGTTTTTCTTATGACTTTTTCCACGTCATATTTTTCACTCATCAGCATACGGACCGCCAGGTTGATGATTTTTGTCCTGAAACCCGCATGCTGCAGATGAGCGCTCAGCGTCATAAACCCTATGGGATACATCTCGAACACCGGCGACGAGGGTATTACGTCGCTGACGGGACCATAAAATATCGGTTTCTTTCTGAAATCGTATACACTTGGGGCGTGTATGAACACTGCATCGTATCTTGACATGTTTTACTTCCCGTAACGCCTTCCGCGCTGTTGAAATGTCCTTATCGCCCGAAGAAAATCAATATGTCTGAATCCGGGCCAATACACATCCGTGAAATATAATTCCGAATATGCCAGTTGCCATAACAGGAAGTTGGAAATCCGTATTTCCCCGGAAGTTCTCAGTACCAGATCCGGATCGGGAACATCTGAAGTGTACATATGTTTGGAAATCATATCTTCGTTTATATCTTCCAGATTCAGTTCTCCGCTCGATACCTTGGAGGCTATTTCCTTTACCGCGGTGGTGATTTCCTGTCTTCCGCCGTAAGCAATTGCCATATTCAATTTGTAATTCGAATAACCTTCCGTTTTCTTACATGCGTAATCGATTGCCCTTTTTACGTTTTCGGGCAATACGGAAACGTCTCCCAGAATCTTGATTGAAACTTCATGTTCGTGAATGGTTTTGCTGTCTGCAAATCTCATCAGAGATTCTTCCAACAGTTCCATAAGATAGTCGACTTCGGTTTTCTCCCGATTGAAATTTTCAAGAGAAAATGCGTAAACCGTGAGAATTTTAATTCCGTCCTCCACGCACCAGTTCAATACTTCTTCCAACTTTTCGCTGCCCAGACGGTGACCCTCTTCTTTCTCTTCGCCTCTTTCTTCGGCGAATCTTCGGTTGCCGTCCATAATTATTGCAATATGCTTCGGAACAGGATTTTCCAACACCTCTTTTCTGAGCTTTGCCTCATATGTCGAGTATGCTTTGTTGGTGATAATGTTGGAAAACGGCATAAATATCACTTAAAATCTTCAGGAACTCCCGCTGAACGGAGGCCCATATCAAAACAGCCTATGGCCGCCACCGCTCCTATCACGCCACCGATTCCGGTTACGGATATTATCTGAACTCCGTTGTCTTCCGCGACTTTTATTGCGTCTTCTCTTTCGTATATGACGGATTTGGCACTCCAGCCGAAATCCGCTAAACTCTTTGGTATTTTCAATCCCTGGAACACTGTTATTACCGCGTCTTCGGAATAGGATTCTTTCCTTACGAAATCGACCGCGAATTCGATCAGTTTGGGTATCTCGTCCTCCCTGACCGCAAACGATACCGCCGTGGCACAGCAGTTGGTGGTTTTGTTCGGAACCTTTGGGTTCAGTTGGGTTATTTTATGACTCAGGAATTTTCCGTAAGGGCATTCCTGACCCAGTTTCATTCCGACAACCCAGGTTGCGCCCTCTTCTTTGGTATCGGTGTCGTCGATTCCTATAACGAGTCTGACCATCTTGGGAGTGATTATTTCCGATGTCGCGGAATGCGCGCCTCCGACTCTGAAACCGTCGGGATATCTCGTTTCGATTACGTCTTTGCATTGAGGTATGCAGGCTCCGATACCCACCGATGCGCCGGCCAGCCCTTTCCACACGGTGCGGACTCTGTCTCCTTCGACCGTCAGAGATTCCAGGCCCTGACCGCCCATTGTTTCGGACACCGGACCGAATTCCAGTTTCTTCCTGCCAATTACGGTGTTCATGATAAGTGTCTGGCCCTGGAGATCCATATCGGTGATTATGCCTCCGGCCCTTCGACGGTTGACAATGTCCCATTCTGCCGGACCTTTGGCCATACACATTTCGATAATCTGTGCAATTCCGTTTTCTTCGTCCACCATGGTATAGAAGCCTTTGCAGAAGAGAGGGCCTGTTTTTTCCTTGACTTCATCGGGTGTTAAAGTTACGGGAATCATTCTTCACTTCCGTCGTCGTCATCGTAATCGTCGTAGTGATCTTCGGGTTCTTCCGCGAGTGACAGACAGGATGCGGGCACTTTGTCGCACAGGAACACTGTTTTTGCCGCTTTTCCTATGGGGAATCCTTCGTCCGCGCAGGCCTGAACATCTATAGCCAGTATTACCGGGCATTCGCTTCTTACCGAACCTGCCGTAACGGCATCGTCGTATGTCAGTGACAGATGAACCATTGCTCTGTCGGTGGGCATCAGTCCGGTTTCAAGAATTATATCCACTTCTTCGTCGGTTGCCGGATAATACAGTTCGTCCGGTACGTCATCATCCGGAAGATTGAGATTCAGTTTTATGGTGTGACCGTAAGTGGCCCTTACGTCGGGTCCGGATACCTGGTACCTTCCCTTCGGATCGGTGTCGACCATCGCCTCTATGTGGTGCGGCCTCAGCCATTTCCATTTGTTGCGGTCGTTGCCTCTGACCATCGAGACTATGTCCCGGATGTCCACAAAGCCCTGTTCGTCCATTTCGGGCTCTCCGTTGCCGTGTCTCAGTATGGCGGCCATTCTTCTTCCGAGCTTTTCTACTTCGAAGTCACTCATTATGAATTTGCCTTCCTCTCCGCAGATTGGACATTCTTCGTCCCGGAAATATCCGTGCTCCTCACATTCGCGTATCATTGATTACACCTCTTTTTATCGGCCATTTCCGCCGCATGGACGGTGTTGACCATTAACATACAGATTGTCATCGGACCCACTCCGCCCGGAACGGGTGTGATTGCCGATGCTTTTTCTTTGACTTTCTCGAAATCCACATCCCCAACCAGCCTTGTTCCGCTTTTTTTGGATGAATCCGGAATATGATTGGTGCCTACGTCCATAACCACGGCACCTTTTTTGACCATGTCTTCGGTTATGAATCCTGCTTTGCCTATTGCCACAATCAGTATATCAGCCTCACGGGTGTACGATGCGATATCCTTTGTTCTGGAATGTACCACCGTGACTGTGGAATCGGCCCCCTTCGCTTTTTGCATCATCATGGCGGCCATAGGTTTGCCGACGATGTTGCTCCGTCCTACGACGACTACGTGTTTGCCTTCGGTTTCGATACCTGATCTTATCAGCATCTGCTGCACTCCCGCCGGTGTGGCGGGCATGAAATCAGGATCTCCGATCAACATTCTGCCCACATTGGACGGATGAAAACAATCCACATCCTTGGAGGGGTCTATCGCGTTGATTACCGCCTGTTCGTCTATATGATCCGGCAACGGAAGCTGTATTAAAAATCCGTGAATTCCCGGGTTGTTGTTGAGTTCGTCCACTTTCGCCAATAATTCTGACTGGGTCGTTGATTCGGGCAGTATTACGGTCTCGGAACGCATACCGAGTTCTTCGCATTTTTTGCCCTTCATCCGCACATAAGTCTGTGATGCCGGATCTTCTCCGACCAACACGACCCCCAGACCCGGTGTGACGCCCTTTTCTTTAAGCGCCGCTATTCTGGCTTCGAGTTCCCCGTATATTTCCTGGGAAACCTCTTTGCCTAGTATAAGTTCAGCGGTCATACAAACCTTGAGAGTGCATGCGTTTATATTTATTACCTTAAGAGGTACGCGCGAAACGATGGGACGCCTGAGGGATTGTTTCTGTTTCGTATCCCAAATCGATGAAATGTTCGATGGTTTTTCTGAGGTTTTCCGAATTGGCGGAGATCGAATCTTCCGACATCACTCCCCCTTCAATCCGTTCGGTCATGTGCCACGCATGAGTTGCGAGAACGAATATCCCCTCTTCCATTTTTGAAGCCATATATGCGTAATCGGAAGGTTTTCTTTTTCCTTCGTGCATCGGCCAAAGATATCCGAATATTTTCTTTCCGCCCGCATCGATGCCTCTGGGTACGGGTATTTCCGTCAAACCGCTGAGACTGTAAGGAATCATCCGTTCATTCAACGGCTGATATTCGGACGAGTCATACTTTATTCCCGCTCTTTTCAATATTTCCGGAACGTCCGGGGGTATTTTCATATACGGCATTCTGGAACAGACAGGCCTGATACCCAGCATATCTTCCAGATTTTCGCAGGATTCGTTTATTATTCTCTCTTTTTCTCCCGGCGGAAAGATTCCGGTGAAATCTTCGTGATCCATCCCGTGAATGCCCACTTCCCGCCCGGCCAGCATCCCGCCGCCTATGTTCAGCAGAGTTCTGCCTTCGACGAAGTATGTGGCGTTCACACCCATTTCATCCAACAGATCGGTCAGAATCTTCAGGCCTTCCGCCGATGAAGAATAACGGGGTGCCGTACCCATTCCCCGGTCAACCGAACCTGCCTCCAGGGTTCCCGGCAGGGGGATGTTTACGTCCCGGTCCACATCCACCGTGAAACAGAGAGACCTGGTCATCTCATCACATTGGGTGCCATTACATGCCGTATAAGCATACCTTCGATGTCGACGGGATTGTGTCTCTCGGCGGCTTCAATGGCTCTTTTGAGTTTGGTTTCGTTATCGGCATATATTTCAAACAGTACCGACCCCTCTTCCACTCTTTGCCCTTTTTTGTGATGAAGGATGATGCCGGCGCCCTTGTCGTTGGGAGAACCTGCGGTTCTGGCTATTGTAACAATATTCTTATTGTTGATTGCGTGAATGTATCCGCTTTTGGGGGATTTTATTTCTGCCATGTACATTCCCGGTTTCAGATCGTCGGACTTAATGTCATAGTTTCCGTCCTGAGCCCGAACAATCTCCCTGAATTTCTTCATGGCTTCTCCGGAATCCAGAAGATCTTTGGCTCTCTGTGCCCCGTTCCTTATTCCGCCCATTTCCAAAATAATGCCGGCAAGGTCACAGGCCTTTTCCGCCACGCTTGAAGGATGTTCCGCACCCTCGAGAATGCGTATGCATTCCCTGGCTTCCAGGTTAGGACCTATTGCCGCCCCCACGGGCTGATCGGCATAAGTTATTGCGCATTCGATGTGCATACCCAGCTTCTCGCCCAAATCCATAAAGTCTCTGGCATATGTTCTGGCAATTTCCAAAGTGGGGACTTTGGTGCCTTTTCCCATGGGAATGTCTATAAGAAGATATTCCGCGCCGATGGCGAGTTTTTTACTCAGAATGGATGCCAGCATCTGTGCGCGGGGATTGATACCCAGGGGATGTTCGATTTTAATGACGAGATCGTCAACGGGCGCCAGATGCATGGCTCCGCCCCATGCGAGCGCGCCTCCGGTTTTTTCCGCAACTTCCTTGAGTCTTTCGGAATCCAACGATACGTTGCAGAATGTTTCGACGAAATCCGATGTCCCGCAGGCACTGCTGATTGCCCTTGAGGATGTTTTCGGCAACATCAGGCCGGCGGCTGCGACTATGGATACAACGATGGGGGTGATTTTGTTTCCAGGTACGCCTCCCATGCTGTGGAAATCGAATACCGGTTTTCTGTCAAAATTGACGCGTTCTCCGGTATCCACCATTGCCGTCGTAAAATCTGCGATTTCATCGATGCACATACCGTTGATGTACAGAGACGTCAGCCAAGCGGAGATTTCTATTTTGGACAGTTTGTTGTCCAGAATGTCCTGCACGACTCCGTGGATTTCGTCTTTGTTCAGAATTTCGTTATCCATTTTTTTACGGATGCTGCGAACCGAATCCGGCGCAGGAGAGTATTCGACGGAAACCGTGTCTCCCGCTTTTACTTTGGACATTGCCATTGTGTTCGACGGCATCAGTATATTTCCGGGTTTTACAAGAGAATCGGTTCTGCTGACAAGAGCCGTTGCGACTCCTTTGCCCTCGACTCGCACACGGTCGTTTTCTTTGACCCCCAGTTCGACACAGTCGGAATCGTTCATAAGCACGGTGGGTTCCGATGTATCCACATTGTAATGTCGGACCTTGAGTTTCATTCTTTTATTCCCCATTTTTCCAATGCCTGAGCGAGTTCCTCGTGTTTCTTGGCATACTCTTGCAGGGTAAAGCCGCTAAACAAACCATTGACTGCCTGGGTCATTGCCATGGCGCCTTTTCTCACTCCTCCGGGGTGTCCCGCGACTCCCCCTCCGGCCTGAATCTGTACGTTGAATCCCGTTTCTTCTATCATCTTGGCCAGCATCCCGGGGTAGACTCCGCCCGAACATACCGGCATAACGGTTCTGTAAGGTTCCAGAGGATCCAGACATGCGTTCAGATTATCGCGGTCGCCCTGGATGTCCCCGGTCATCTTTCCGGCTCCCAGGGTTCCTATGTGCAATGCGTCTCCTCCGCACATCCTTGTCATTTTTACAATCGGCAACATGGCTATTCCGTGTCTGGTATCCTTGGTCATGGCTCCGTGCATGGTTCTGTGAACGTGAATCGGAACTTTGATGGAGGGGTCTTCGGCCAACGCCTGAACCGCGGCAAATCCGCAGGTTATTACGTCAACCATCAACTGCCTGGCGCCCCAGCTTTGGGCTCTTTCGGCCACTTCGACGATTTTATCGCCGTTCGTGCTCACGTTGATTGCATGAATCATCTTGTGACCTTCCTCGGCCAGCTTATCCAACGCTTCGGCTATAGCCAGCGTTCTGTCCTGCATCGGACAGAAGGACTGATCCACAAGAGTTTCGTCATCCTTGCTGTTGGTCAATCCTCCGGCTCCCGCCTCGTACACGTAATTTGCCGTTTCTTTGGGCGAAAGTCCTATTTTCGGCTTTACAATGGTTCCTATCAGGGGCTTTTCCGGACGGCCCACCAATTCCCTCAGGCCGTCGGCACCGAACCTGGGACCTTTAAATTGAGCCTGAATGCTTCTGGAAAAATGGATGTCTTCCAATCTTACTTTCTGAAGAGCGTCCAATCCGTACAGATTTCCGGACACCACGCTGAGTATCTGAGGTATTCCGCCCACTTTGATGCTGAAATCCACATCCGGGAAGGCTATGGTCACCAAATCCCCCTCGATAGCCAACACTCTTGCGCCGTAATTTTTCATTGTGTCCGCAGACAGTGTGGACAATTCGGTCCAGGTGCCTGTCGACTGTTCCGCCGCTATTGCTTCCGCGGCTTTTTCCATGGGAAGTTCCGTTGTCACACGGTATTTGCAGACCACATCGGTTGCCGGGTCCGCTTCTTCCCCCAAATGCATGTATGAAAATTGTGTCATCGTAATCATTCCTCGAACATACCGTCTCCGAGCTGTCTTATCATCACGTCATAAACGGAACCGGGATGAATTACGCCCACGTCCGTTATTATGGCATCGATATATGCCGCGGGAGTGCTGTCGAATACCGGGTTGTATATTTTTACCGAGTCCGGTATTTCGCCTTTCTTTACCACTTCGTCGATACTGCGTTCCTCTATGGTTACCATATCTCCGAATATTGTAGCCGAAGAAAATTTGTAAGTTTCGCTGCAAACGTAGAACTGAACTCTTGCTTCGTGCGCCGCAAGAGCGATCTGAGAGGTTCCTATCTTATTGATCAGGGCTCCGTGGGAGGTTATGGTGTCCGCGCCCACAAAGATCTTGTCCACTTCTTTCATGACGGATCTGACCGCGCTGTCTATTATCAGCGTGGTATCGATTCCGGCTTCCGCCAATTCGTTTACCGTGAGAATTCCCTGTCTCCAGGGACGGGATTCGGTGGCATAGACCTTTATGTCTTTTCCCTGTCTGTGGGCTTCCTTGATTACGCCTATGGCCGCTTTGCTGTTGCAATGAGTAAGAATGACGTCTCCCGATTTTATCCTGTTTGCGCCCATTTTGGAAATGGTTTCCACGGCCATTGAAGAAATTTTGACAAATTCTTCAGAATTGAATATGACCGACTCTCTTGCTTCGTCCAGAGTTTCTGCGGAGGACAGTCCTCTCATGGTAGCCTTTACTCCGTTCCATAACGACACCGCCGTAGGACGTGAGGCTATCAGAATTTCCGAACATTCCCTGACTTCTTTCCTGAACTCTTCCAACGAATTTCCCTTATAATTTTTGGCAAAATCCCCCATGGCCGACGCACCTGCGCGGGCAATCTTGCCCGCCCCCCGTATCGTCATGTCCCTGATGGACTCCGCTGTCTTTCTTACATTATCTGCCACGATATCAAATGTTAGTTCTGCATTAAATATGTGCGTGAACGATTAAAATTTGCCTTACGACTCTTCGGACCTCATCGGTTCCCTTTGTCAGATATATCGCACCCAACATTGCTTCGAAGGCGTCTGATCGCATTGTTTCGTTTATTTCGGGACGTCCCGTAACCGAATCGGTATGACCGTTGCCTGTAAGAATTACTCCGTCGAGATTTATGCCCGATGCCAAAACCGCTTCAGATATGGCACTGTTGCAGACAATCTTTTGTTTATTCTCGGTCATTGCCCCTTCGTTGAAATCAGTGTTTAAGTAAATGTGTTCGCATGCAACGAATTCCAACACCGCGTCACCCAGAAATTCCAGCCTTTCGTTGTTTTCCGGAATCCCGTGTTCGTTTGAGAAACTGTCATGTACCAGAGCCATGGAGAACAGATGGAGTTCTTCGTCTGACAAATCTCTGTAACCGAACGGGGGGCCTGCGAGAAACTCCCGTACCGTGCGTCGGTGGCGTTCCAATATATCCACGGATACCAAAAGAGGTCCGCTTATTTCAGTGTTAATGTTTCAGTACACTTAATTAGAGCCTTGGGTATTCTGTTCAGTATGGCCCGGAAAAAACGGATGAAGATGCGGGGAGTGGTTCACACATCGAAACGGTTGGAGGAGGAGTTACTGGAGACGTCTGCGGAGCTTGCCGCAAATCCGGGCATACTGAGGCCTATGTGCGCCGGCGACTGCCGCAAGTGTCACTTTGACAAACCCTTCAAAGAAATCGAAGCCATAGCCACCTATGCGAACAATCCGTCCGCTCTAAAGAAATTTGCATCCCGGGGGGATGATCTGGCACGTGCTTACGCCGGAACCATATCCCTTGCCGCCGACGGAACGGTGCCTTTGCTGGCTTCGGCCAAACTGGGGGATGAAAAGGTATCTTACGCCGTGAGAGGTTCGGTGGGTGCCGATAAAATGATTGGGTGCCAGCATTACAAAGATCCGAAGAAACGTCTGCTCCTTTACAACTCCATCGTCAAAAAAAACCGTTTGCATCTGTATTCTTTTGATGAGTTTACCGTATGTTCGAACCGGCCCAACATGCCCGAGGATTATCTTTACGATGCATTTTGGGAAACACCCTACGAATTCAGGGACGATGAGTTGGATTGCGGACACGATTCCCTTGCCGAATTGCAGATAAGAGTCAAATCTCTGGATAAGGGAATAAGAATCTGCTCTGATTGTGCCAAGGACATTTCTTCTCTTCAATATGTTATATCCAGAATTGCCACGTCCGATCCTCTTGACGATGTCGAAGTCAGAGTCGTGCACAAATTCCGGACCGAGAAAGACGACGGAATCGTCAACATCGAAAAAGACCAGTTGAAAAAATATTCCCTGGGCCAGATTACCGATAAGGGATTGATTAATTCGGTAATGAGAGAGGGCATGTGCGACCTGAAAGAAGGGGGAGATGCCACATACATCATAGGCAACAAAAATTACGGTTCGGATCTTACCGGATTCCTCGGGGCCCTGAAAGGTTCCGAAGAAGATAAGGAAACTCTGAAGCTGTTCCTTGAGGAATGTCCTCTGCCGGTTGTGATTAAGACCGAGCGCGTGAACGATGCGCTGTCTTCGGTGTGGACGGCTCATCACGCTAAAATCATAGAACTCTGTTCTTCCAAATGCATTGCCGACAAAATAGGCGATGCTTCCAAGAAAGTCCCTGCCGATGTGCTTACGGAAGCCCGGAGAGAGTATGCCATGTCCGATGTGGTGGACTCCCTGCCTAAATTTAACAGGCCGGGACCGTACACGGTTTTATGCGATGCTTTGGCCAAAGCGGCAAAGGTCGGAGGCGCGGAAATGGTTCTTGATTCTTTGGACCGTGCCGTTGCCAAGGGCGAGAACACCCGTTCCGTATCCGCCGCTTTCCTGGCGGCCTGCGATCCCGATGCGAAATATCCTTTCAGACTGTCCGCGGAAGAAAAGGACTTCATGAATTTCCTTATTCCTTTCGCCAAACAACTGATTGATTCCGAACCTTCGGAATACCGAAGCAACATGAACACCATGTTGACGGCCTGCAGTTCAGGAGAATCGGTCTGATATTTTTACGTCGGCAACATAGTGGGATATTCCGGGGGCGAAGGATTTGACCTCCCGGATTCCCAATATCTCATAATCTTTGCAGACCGACGAGAATGCGTCGTTTACATACTTCTCGTGTTCACCGGTGGGAAATGTATCGTGATAATGTATGATGCCGCCGGGTTTGATAAGGTCCAACGCTTTCGGTAAAAACAGAGATGTTGTTTGCACGTAACCCATAAGTATGCGGTCGGCAAACTTTTTTCCCGGTAGGCTGCGGTTATCCCCCAGTATGGGTATTACTTTGTTTTTCACTCCGTTCAGTTCTATATTTTTCAACAGGAACCCGTAAGATTCCGGATTTTTCTCGCATGAGAAGATTTTACGCAAACCCGTAAACTTAGCCAGCGGCAATGTGAAATAACCTATTCCGGCAAACATGTCCACCACGGTTTCGCCGGTACAGTCCAACGTCCGCATTCTCATCCGTTCGTCGGTATTTCCGGAAGCGAACATCACTTTGGTTACGTCAAAGTCGTAAAGAATTCCGTTTTCCGGTCTCACGGACTCTGTTTTGTTTCCGTACAGTATTTCCATGCTCGGTCTGCGGAATTCTCCGGATACTCCGGATATGTCGGCGCATACCGTATTTGCGTTCAGCACTTCCGCGTAAGCTCTGCCGATTGTTTCTTTGAATTCACGGCAGCTTTCGTCCATTTTCAAAATAATTATTTCGCCTGCGGATTCCCATTTCGTCGGAAGTTTTTCCGTTATGTCGGCGGGAAGATCCGATAATCTGTACAGAATTTGCTCCTGGGGGGTTAATCTTTCGAGGGTGTGGGAATCGGTTTCGCATATCTCGTATTTCCGGGATATTTCGTCGACCCGTTCGGGTACGACGGGAACCAATCTGAACCCTTCCTCTTTGGATATTTTTGCGGTTTTGTCGGCGATTCCGGATTTTATCAGTTCGGGTATTGTTTCGGATGCTTCGCTTTCCGGGATCTTCGCCGCCGGGACCCTTTTCATAAAATAACCCTCATAAGAACAGGAATGAATTTCATCATATCTCTTATTCTCATCTTCGAAACAACTTTGCTGGGACTGTCCAGATCTATATCGTCCAATATACTCCTGACCGATTCCTGCGACGCTATTCTGCAAGCCCTGTCCAAATCCCCGTCTCCGAACTTCACAAACATTTTTCTTAAAAAATATCCGTTTTTGAGTTCTTTTCCGGCACTCTTTTTCCACATTTTATCATATTTTGAAAGATTGCTTTCGGAAAAATCGTTTTTATAAAAAGCGTCCAGAGCCACGTCTTTCAGAGGTCCCGCGGATTTGAATGCCGGATACAGCCCTCCTCCGGACACGGGTTTTACCTGACCCGCCGCGTCTCCGATCAGCAGCGTTCGGTTCCCGTACGATTTGGGTCTTCCTCCGATAGGAATTTTTCCCGCATATGTTTGCAAAACTTCCGAATTTTCAAGTCCCGCGGCTTTTAACAATTTTTTCATGTAGTCATACGGATAACCTGCCGACCAGGAGGTGCATAATCCGACCCGGACATTATCCCCGTAGGGAATTTCCCATGAGAAAAACCCCGGGGCGATTTCCGAACCCAACCTGAGGTTTATCATGTCATCTTCATCGTATCTTTTTCGAATATCCATCTGAAATCCCCGAAGATACTCTTTCGGACTGTTGTCGAAACCCATCGACATTGCCACTTTGGAACTGTGACCGTCGGCACCGATCAGCAGTGAACATTCTGCTTTTTCTCCGGACGGATTTACGATGACTCTGTCCGTTATTTGGTGATCCGTGTATTTGCAGTCAAAACGGTATTCAGCCCCGGCGTCCATGGCCTTCCCGGCCATTAGTTCGTCCAACTCGGTTCGGTCCACCACGTTGGCTTTTGCCCAATCCGATCTTACGGTTATTTTCTCTCCGCAGGGAAAAAATACGTTTGCCCCGTAGAGTCTGTTGTGAACGTCCGGCCGTACGCCGGACATTCTGAGAACTTCATCGGTAATGAGGCCGGCGCATCCCGCGGGAGTTCCGGAAGATGCATGCTCTTCCATCACGAGAACGTCGAAATCCTTTGCAAGAAGTTCGGCGGCTTTGCTGCCTGCGGGACCTCCGCCTATCACGACGGAATCATACATGATTACTTCTTTTTCGATTTTTCGAAATCCGCCACGAATTTGGCAATGCCTTCATCCGTCTTGGGGTGGGACACCATCATGGACAGAATGTTGTAAGGTATTGTCGCTATGTCGCATCCCGCCAATGCCGCATCCAGCACATGAACCGGGCTTCTGATGCTGGCCGCGATTACTTCGGTATCGAATCCGTAATTTTCGAAAATTCCGCAAATCTGACCGAGGAGGTCTGTGCCGTAAGATCCGATGTCGTCAAGACGTCCGATGAACGGCGATACGTATTTGGCTCCCGCTTTGGCGGCCAAAAGTGCCTGGTGTGGGGAAAATATGAGTGTCATGTTAACGTCTATCCCCTCGGAAGACAGTACTTTCGTGGCTTTGAGGGATTCGACGCACATAGGCAGTTTGACGTTTATGTTTTTATGAATTTTGGCAAGTTCCCTGCCTTCTTTGACCATGCCTTCCCAATCGGTGGACATTGCTTCGGCGGAAATGGGTCCGTCGACAATACTTGCGATTTCCTTTACGCGGGTGGCAACATCGGTTCCTTCCTTGGCTATGAGGCTGGGATTTGTGGTAACCCCGTCCAGGATTCCCCAGCTGTTTATTTCCTTGATCATTTCCAAATTTGCAGTGTCTATGAAGATTTTCATTCAATCACCTTTTCTTTTTAACGGATCCGCGGGCGGCTTCGGCTATGTCTTTCGAGGTCAGTCCGTATTTCACGAACAGTTCGCCGGGCTTTCCGGATTCTCCGAATATGTCTTTGGTACCCACCCTCCGCAGGGGAACGGGCAGCTCTTCCGAAAGCAGTTCCGCGATAGCCGAACCGAGTCCGCCGATGATGCTGTGTTCCTCGGCCGTAACCGCACAGCCTGTTTTTCCGACAGACTTCAGAACAGTTTCCGCATCCAGCGGTTTGATTGTGGACACGTCGACGACTTCGGCCGATATCCCTTCTTTCTTCAGTTCTTCGGCGGCTTCCATACACCCGTATGTCAGTTGACCGGTTCCGAACAGCGTGACATCGGAACCTTCCGAAAGCACCCTGGCCTTTCCTATTACGAATTCGTCCCCTTCTTTGCTTATAACCGGAACGGGGGAACGGCCCAATCTCATGTAAACCGGTCCGTCGTATTCTGCTATGGCCAATGTGGCGGCGTAGGTCATGTACGCATCCGCCGGAGAAATTACTGTCATGTTGGGAAGACTTCTCATCAGCGATATGTCTTCCAGTGCCTGATGGGACGCCCCGTCTTCGCCTACGCTTATTCCGCAATGGGTGGCCACGATTTTTACGTTCATTTTGGGATATGCCACACCCAAACGGGTTTGCTCCCAGCATCTTCCTGAGGCGAAAACTCCGAAGGTCGATGCAAAAACCGTTTTGCCTTCTGCGGCAAGACCCGATGCGATGCCTATCATGTTCTGTTCGGCTATTCCCACTTCGATGAATCCCTCGGGGCACGCTTTGTAAAATTCAAGAGTTTTTGTGGATCCTGCCAAATCTGCGTCGAGGACGACTATGTCCTTCCGTTGGGCCAACTCTTTCAGTGCTTTGCCGTAATAATCCCGTTGCGCCAACATTTCGGTCATCTGCATTTCACCATCGCTTCTTCAAGTTCTCTCTCGGCACATTCTGTTTCCTCGGGATTACAGCTCTTGCCGTGGAAATCGGCGTTATTTTCCATGAAGGATACGCCGCTTCCTTTTATCGTATTCAGAATTATCACCGACGGTTTATCTTTTGCTTTCTTTGCCCATGCGCAGGCGGCAAGAATTTGTTTGATGTTGTGACCGTTGATGGTTTTAACCCTCCAACCGAAGGCCCTCCACTTGTCTGCCAGAGGTTCTATGCTTACCACATCCTCCGTGCAACCGGATATCTGAAGACTGTTGCGGTCCACAAAAGCCACCAGATTGTCAAGGCCGTAATGTGCGGCGAACATTGCCGCTTCCCAGTTCATGCCGCTCTGAAGTTCGCCGTCTCCCAGCAAACAGTACACGTGATGTTTTTTATCGTCTATTTTTGCGGCCATTGCCATGCCCGACGCCATACTCAGGCCCTGACCCAAAGAACCCGTGGACATTTCCACCCCGGGCAGCTTGCCCCTGACGGGATGTCCCTGAAGTCTGCTGTTCAGTTTTCTCAGCGTGAGCAGTTCCTCAACCGGGAAATATCCGGATTCGGCCAATGAGGCGTATAAAATCGGAGCAACGTGTCCTTTGGACAGGACAAATCTGTCACGGCCGTCCCAGTCCGGTTCGTCCGGACGGTGTTCCATGACACTGAAATAAAGTACCGCCATAAGATCGGCTGACGAAAGAGAACCGCCGGGATGTCCGGATCCCGCGGCCGAGGTCATCTCTATTACGTCTATTCTGAGTTTATTGGCTATTTTTTTTAACTCCGCCTCATTCTTCGCCAAAAGCATCACCGGCTCAATCACTCTCAATTCTCGGAGCGAGAAGGTAACTTACCTTTCCGTTTCCTTCGGCAAAACTGAAATTCATTTTTATGGGGTAATCCGAATCGAGTTCGATACCGACAGTGGTGCCGGTGGGTATGGCTTTGACCAGATTCGCAAAATAATCCAGCGGAAACAGACTGCGGAACGCGGTGTCGCCGTCGGGCAGCTCCATGGATTTCAGCTTGTCTTTGGAAACAATCAAACTGGCGGAGTCGGTGTCCCCTTCACAGGATAATTCGAAACCCTGGCTGTTTACGGTCAAAGCTATGTGATCGGATATGGATTCCGATGCTCTTATTCCCTGTTGAAGTTCTTCGACAAGAATATCTATTTTTGAAGATAAAGACAGCTGGGGAAATCTGGGGTCGCTCATGCCCGAAGTGTCCACCAAATGCATGCGGCGGGTTATGTTGCCCACCCTGAATACCAATTTACCGTGATCTTCGTCCTGTTCCATGGAGATGATATCGCCGGAAGAAGCGAGTTTCAGAACGCCCTTTACTTTGTCGAGATCAAGACCGATTGTGGTTTCATCGGCTGAATACGATTCGAACGCGGCGGCATCGATGTTTACTTCGACCATTGCAACATGAGCGGGGTCAACTGCTTTCAGACTTATGCCTTCGGGCCCCACTGTAAATTTAACTTCGTCTATAAGTGTCGAAACTATGTTTACCAACCCTTTCAGCGTATCGGACTTAATCTCTGCTTTGAACATTTTCCACCTCTTAGCTTACTCAATACTCTCTCCAGGAATGGTTGCATTTGCAACAACGATAGATCCTTGTCTCGGGTTCATCCGCCGCACGGGTCTGTCTTATGACGAAATAAGCTTCAGTGTGTCCGCATTCTTCGCAGGTTATGCGGGTTTTAGGGAGTGTCGCGACGTCTTCTTCCATGACGGGGACATCTTTTCCTGTGGATTCTGTGACGGTAATCTGTGCTTTACCGAACTCTACGGTGTCTCCACATTGACTGCAGACGTACTGCCCGTCTTTCGGGAACATTAAAGATTTGCATTTTGAGCAGAACAAGCTATCACTGGTAAACCCGATTGGATGAGGATATTAATAACTTATCGAGTGCGCTTAGAAACTGCATCCGTCATTTGCCGACAGTTCTCTTGCTTCCGGTGCGCACTTCGGTTTGGGCCAGTATATTGGAGAAGGGATCTTTCGGATTCTGAGCCGCCGATGCCGTCAGTGACGGTCCCTCGACCGCGGTTGTGTTGGTTTGAAACGTGTGTACCTGCTTCTCTTCCCTTCCGCGCCCTTTGGTGCTGGGGCATCCCACGTTGAAACTCATGACGGAATCTTTGATTGATATACAATCATTGAATGATTCGAATCCCAACTCGGCTCCGCTGTCGTATAATTCGACGGATCGGGCTATCGGTCTGATTGCCGAATGAACGGCCCCGTTTGCGATAAGAGCTATTGCTTCTTTGCGGTGCAGCGCGGAAAAAGATCCGCCGACACCTCCGAATACTATCATAACACCGAGCGGCAACAGGTCGAGCGTCGCCGTTCCCGCCTGGTAAAAGTATTCAAGGTACACCCCGGCCCAAACAAAATACCCCGTTAATGTTCCTACTGCAGCTTCCACAGAGGTTTCGGGAAATCCTGCCGGGCCGAGTATGTAGTGTGATGCCGCCATGATGGCGGCAAAAAGGAGCCCTCCCGCTATTGCTGAAGATAAGACTCCTTTAATGAACGACCCGGATCTCCGGCCTGAATAAAAGCCGGCGACAATGGGGCCGATTACAGGGATCCACCAAAGTACTGCCGATAACAGAAATCCCCCTGCTATCGCTCTACCGGAGCTGTACGGATTAGAATAGGTTATACCCTCGGCTGATAGATTATTACCTCTAATGTGCATCCCAGATATTGTTAGACCTTACCTATTTAATAAGTTTGGGATTAAAATACGTCATTTTGTATGTTTTTTACATCAATTAACGTATTATCATTACGCCGATAAGTATATTTTATTGACATATTTTCAATTTTTGAAAGAAATTCCGAACCGTGTATTCTGCAATACCGGTTGCGGACCTTCCCGTGTGTTGTCTGTTATATTTCCCGGACATTCTTATCGGGATGCTATTAAGGAAACTAAATATACCGTCATATATTAAGCGAAACAAAGCATCGCAGTTATGTTTTAATTCACAGTCAAAGAGGAGCGAATCTGCCCTCTTTTCACGCCTTACGGCATTACTAAAAGAAGGAAATATGAAATGAAAGCCAAATACAGATTCTTAGGAGGAGCCGATATGGTCGGCTGCATGGGCATGACCCTGGAGTGGCCGGGTAAAACGGTACTCATCGAATACGGCATGAACCCCACCAAACCGCCGGAATATCCCATACCGGCACCTCCCGTGGACCACGTATTCCTTACGCACAGTCATCTGGACCATTGCGGAATGATACCTGCGGTCTGCGGAAGACAGCATTGTGAGCTGTTTACGACCCCGCTGTCCGCGGAAGTCGGAGAATTGCTGATGAACGATTCGGTTAAAATCGCAAAAGCGGAAAATTATCCTTTGCAATACAGCGCGGGAGACATAGACCGGACGATGAGAAACGTCGTACCGTTTACGTTCGGGGACACCATCGAAGTCGGTTCCGCGGACGTTACGCTGCATTCCGCGGGACACATCCCCGGTGCGGCAATGTTTATGTTCGAAGGGGATACGAGTACGCTGTACACCGGCGATATTCACACCATCGATCAGAAACTTGTCAAGAAAGCCGAACCGGTAAAATGTGAAAATCTGATAATCGAGGGTACCTACGGAGGACGCGATCATCCCCCGCAGAAACAGACCGAACAGGAGTTTTTGGAAAAAGTCCGGGAAGTCGTAGAGAGAGGGGGAACATGTCTGATTCCCGTGTTTGCCATCGGCAGAACCCAGGAAATCATGCTTCAGCTCATGGATTTGGATTATGAAATGTGGGTTGACGGAATGGGAAGATCGGTTACGAGACTGTACCTGGAATACCCGGAATATCTTAACAATCCCCGCAAACTCAAATCCGCCAGAAGAAATTTCCATACCGTCAAACATTCCAACATGAGACGCAACGCCGCCAAAGGACAGGTTATCGTAACCACCGGCGGAATGATGGACGGGGGACCGGTTCTCAGTTATGTGAACAAAATTAAAAACGATCCCAGAAGCGCCATCCTGATTGTCGGTTATCAGGCCGATGACACCAACGGAAGAATGCTGCTCGATCACGGAGCCCTGAACATCGACGGCGTGATTGAAAAGATTCAGTGCGAAGTCGAAAGATTCGATTTTTCGGCTCATGCGGGTCACAGTCAGATTGTTGAATTCATACACGGATGCAATCCCGACAACATTGTGTTCATGCACTCCGAAGTCAGGGAACTGTTCCTTCCGGATTTGCAGGATTACAACGTAATACTGCCCGAACCAGACAAGGTTTACGAAATGGAGCTGTGAACATGCGGGACATCGAAAGGTTTCTTGACGAAGATATCGGAAGAGGCGATATAACCACGGAATTGGTTGTTCCGGATATCAGCGGCAGAGCATCGATCATTTGTGAAAAAGATGCCGTGGTCAGCGGAATCAGAGAAGCCTGTCTCGTGTTTTCCATGTTGGGGGCGGATGCTTCCGAGGTTGTCAGCGACGGAGACAAAGTAAAGGCCGGCGACAGAATAATTTCGGTCGCGGGACCCGTCAAAGACATACTGACCGCGGAACGCACGGCTTTGAATTTCCTCATGAGGATGAGCGGGATATCGACCGCCACCGCAAAAGCGGCGGAACTTCTGGGAAAAGATTCAGGGACCAAGGTATGCGGAACCCGGAAAACCACTCCGGGTTTCAGAAAATACGAGAAAAAGGCAATCCGTCTCGGAGGCGGGGCCGAACACAGATTCGGACTTTACGACATGATTCTGATAAAAGACAATCATATCAAAGCCTGCGGTTCGGTCAGGACCGCGATGACCGAAGCGAAGAAGACACAGTTTCACGTAAAAATCGAAATTGAAGTATCCAATGTTGAGGATGCCGTGACGGCGGCCAAAATGGGTGCCGATATCATAATGGCCGACAATATGAATCCCGGGGAAGTCAGAGAACTGAGAGACGCCGTAAGAAGGATTTCTTCCGACATATTGGTGGAAGCCTCCGGAGACATTACTCTGGATAACATCGCGGACTTTGCGGGATGCGCCGACCTGGTCTCCATGGGTTCGCTGACCCATTCCGTCGTATCCATTCCGTTCTCGATGGATCTGGATTAAAGCTTGGTTCTGTGATAACGGGAGGTGTCTCCGTCCCAGCCCAAACTTCGGGCAACCAGTTCGGAGATGTGCATTACGGGGTATTTTGCCGTAATGTCCAACCTTCTGAAACAGAAAACGCATGATACGACCGCGAAATCGGCTCCTGCGTCTTCGAAGAGTTTCACGGCATCGGAGATTATCTCCGTTGCTATGTCGTCTTTGACTCCCTGAAGTCCTCCTCCGCAGCACACCGGACCTTTTATTTTCGCACCGGAACATCCCACGGCTTCCATTATTTCCCACATAAGCGTCGAAGCATCGTTGCCCCGTTCCTTGTATGCGTAATCCCCGTGACATCCCGGAAATACGGCACCGGTGCCTTCGATCGGAGATTTTACGAGTTTTCTCAGAGTTTCCTTGTTTTCGTGGAGATATTCAAGAAGTCCGTTTACGTCCGCTATGCCGGCTTTCATGCCGACTTCGGACAGTCTGTTTTCCGCTTTTGAAAAGCCTTCGTCGGTTTCAAGATTCTTTTTGGAAAGTGTCAGGGATATGTTGCATCCTTCGCATAACGTAACCAACTTTTCGCCGTTGTTACGGGCATGAATCATGTCTCCGACTTCGGACCACATGTCCGGATTTACGGATTTTAAACCGGTGGGTTCAAAGCAGCACATGGGTTCTTTGCCGGAAATCTCGGTTCCCAGACGTTCGGCTATGTATCTTGTGGCGGCTTCCACGAAAGGAAGCCTTGAGGTTACCGTGCAACCCGGGAAGAGTTTCATTGACTGCCTCCGGAAATTATTCTGAGTTTATCAAGAACTTCCGTGTCTCTTTCGATATTGGAAAGACCCAGCGCATTGCGTTCCGCGTCAATCGATTCGGTTGTCGACAGGGTATCCCCCGTTTCCAGATATCTTTTGTAAACCCTTCCGAATCTTTCGGGAATGTTTCCTTTGGAGGCTTCATAATGCCTAAGTTCCAAAATCATTCCCGCCACGTCTATTTTTTTGGGGCAGACCAGGCTGCATCTGTGACACACAAGACAGGCCCAGGGATCTCCGCCGTAGGTTCCGTTCGATACTTCGAAAACCACCTGGTCGGGCACTATCCCTCCGTGCTTAGCTGAAGAACAGTTTTTGGTACATCTCTTGCATTTTATGCAATCGTTCAGATTGTACTTGTCGGTTAAGATTTGAAAGTCCACAGTCAATAACAGTTTTTCCTGTACATAACGCTTGTTTATTACATTTGATTGTTTATACCGAAGTATGGAAACAGGTTTTGAAGAATACCCCTGCGAAATCTGCGGCAAACCTTCAAAAAATTTTATCTTTGCCGCACATGTGTGCAACGACCCCGAATGCATTGAAGCCGCCCGTATAGCACGGGGCGGACCCGGCGGTCATATGAAAAGGAAAGCCGAGGGGAAACCCATCATCCCCGTTGAGTTGGACAGAGACTGATTCAGTGTCTGAACACACGGCATCCCGTGAACACCATGGCGATGCCGTGTTCGTTGGCCGCGTCTATGACCTCTTGGTCCCTGATGCTTCCTCCGGGCTGTATTATTGCCGTTATTCCGGCTTCCGCCGCAGTGTCAACTCCGTCTCTGAACGGGAAGAACGCGTCCGAAGCCATAACGCAGCCTTCGGTTGATTCGTTGGCTTTCATCGCGGCTATCTTCGCGGAATCCACTCTGCTCATCTGGCCGGCGCCGATTCCCACCGCGCGTTCGTCTTTGACGTAAACGACGGCGTTGGACGTCACGTGTTTCGCAAGTTTCCAGGCAAACATCAGTGAGTGTATTTCTTCGTCCGTGGGTGCGCGTTCGGTAACGACTTTGAGATTATCCGGGTCTATGACGACGTCCTCGTCGGTTTGGACAAGCATTCCGCCCCGGACTTTCTTCATCTTGTAATCCCTGTACCTGTATTCGGGGCCGATCGGGGTTCCGGTTCTCAGCAGACGAAGATTCTTTTTGGTTTCGAGAAGTTCCAAAGCATCATCGTCGTATTCGGGGCATATAACCGCTTCCACGAAATGTTTTTTGATTTCTTCGGCGGTGGCCATATCGCAGTTTCTGTTGAGGGCGATTATGCATCCATAGGCGGACATCGGGTCCACGTCGTAGGCTGTGACAAAAGCATCGGATATGCTGTCATCGGAAGCCAGACCGCAGGGGTTTGTGTGTTTCATAACCACGGCTGTGGGCTTTTCGAAATCCATGACAATATCCAGGGCTTTGTCCAAATCGAGAATGTTATTGTAAGACAGCTGTTTCCCGTGCAGCTGTTCGGATTTGGATACTGTCGGACCCTCGGTGAAAGGATCCGTGTAATAAGCGGCTTTCTGATTGGGGTTTTCTCCGTATCTCAAATCGGCGACTTTTTCCATGGGAACCGGGAATGAGCGGGGGAAACCTTCGCCGAACTGTTTCAGCATTCTTTCTGCAATCATGGCATCGTAGTTCGCGGTGTTCACGAAGGCTTCCGCCATAAGTTTTTCCAAAGTGTTGATTTTGACTTCGCCGCATTCCTTTATGTCTTCGAGGACCAAAGGGTACTGGGACCTGTCGGTTACGACGGCTACGTACCTGTAATTCTTGGCCGCGGCACGGATCATGCTCGGTCCGCCGATGTCTATGTTTTCCACAACGTCTTCGAAAGAAGAGCCTTTCATTACGGTCTCTTTGAAAGGATAGAGATTCACGACAACCATGTCGACGGTGTCGATTTTGGCATCCTTCAAAGCCTTCATATGTTCCGAATCGTCACGGCGCGCCAGGATTCCGGCGTGTATCTTAGGATGCAGAGTCTTCACGCGGCCGTCCAGCATTTCCGGGAATCCGGTCACTTCGGACACCTCGGTCACTCTTACGCCGTTGTCTTTCAGAAGTCTGTACGTTCCCCCGGTGGATATTATATCAATACCCCGGGATTCCAGCTCTTTGGCAAAATCCACTATGCCTGTTTTATCGGAAACGCTGATTATTGCACGTTTAATTTCTACCAGTTTCATTCCCCCGTATCAGGAACACATTTCCCGATATCCGCAGACTCGCAATGCGGTCGTCTTACTAAAATATATCATAGGACGGTCCCGAAGGACCATCCTTTGAATTTGTTTCAAAGAAGGTTTTCCATCACTCTTTCCGCGCGTGCTTCAAGAGTTTCCACACCCGTCACTCTTCCGGCGATATCCGTGAGTGCGACGATATCTTCGCATTCGATTGAATCGAAGGTGAATCTTCTGGTACCCGCCATCAGCTGCCTGAGACCTTCTCCCAGTCTGTCGGTCAGGTATGTGTACAGCGCGACGCCTCCCCAGGGAATGTCGGTTCCGAGTTCCAGATCGGGGAATTTCTTTGCCACGTTTCCGGCTCCGATCATGTAAGTTTTCGGGTCGTCGCCGTATTCTTTGGAGAAACTTCCGGGAAGCTTTCCTTCCTTTGCGAGTTCGGAGAATCTTCTTCCCTTCATTGCGGCCGTAAGAGGGGCTCTTGCCATTGCGACGGATCTGCAAATCGGTCCGTCGCCCAAATCCGACAACGCGATTGCTTTGTACATCTGCGCTTCGTTGATGAAACCTCCGGCAAAGGAGATGTCGGGAACGTATCTTCCCTTATCTTTCAGTATCCTGGCACATTTCATTACCTGTGCAAAGAGCCAGATGGTGGGTGTACCGAGTTCGTGCATGTGCATAATCGGAGACATTCCGGTTCCTCCGCCGGCTCCGTCGAAAGTGACCAAATCAAGTTTGGCTTCGGAAGCGACCTTCATCGTGAATGCGACCGCTTCGGGTTTGAAAGCGCCGGTCTTGAGGAACACGTTTTTGGCTCCCATGGATCTTAGGCCGTCCACGTCTTCGATGAACTTGTCATGCTGAGGGAATCCGACGCGGCTGTGTCTTTCAAAGGACTTGAAGGTGCCTGCCCTGAAAGCTTCCTGCACCGAGGGATCTTCGGGGTCGGGAACCACGACGTATCCGCGGGACTTCAGTTCCAAAGCCCTCTCTATGGACGTGAGTCTTACTTCTCCCCCGATGGCTTTGGCGCCCTGTCCCCATTTCCTTTCGATGACTTCGACTTCGAGTTTGGACAGCCCGTATTCGTCGACGCCCGCGCGCTGATCTTCGACATTGGTCTGCAGTACAATGCGTCCGTTTTCCCCGTCCCAGAAATCGGTGTATGCTTTTACGCGGAATTCCAAATCCTTGGAAGACTGAACCTTTCCGTTGGAGTAGACGGCTTCGCTGTCCATTCCGCAGACGTTTTCACCGATGACCTGGGAAACTCCGGACATGGCCGCGCCCGAAGCGAGTTCTCTCCAGTTTCTCTTGGCCACGGCGGTGGAACCGAGACCCGCGATATGTACCGGCAAAATCTGTTTTATGGGATTCTTTCCGCGGGACCCTATAACGGTGTTTATCTTGACATTTTCAAAGAAAGCTATGTCCGAATCGGGTTCAATGCCTTTTGCGGTCTGAACCTCGGTCATAATCTGAAAGTGGGACCAATCAAGGAAATAATTCTTGTTGGATGCCGCAGTGCTTATTCCGAAGTGCTCGGGACTGGGATACAGTACTTCCCGTCCTCTGATTGCTCCTTTGGATACTTCGCACATAACATTGCAGTCTTCTGTGCACACCGGACACATTCCGCTGGTAGGACAGAGATCCTTTACTCTCGAGGAGGTGTTTGTGGTGGATTTCGAATTCTCGATAACGTACATTGATTCCCTCTATACAGTAATTATACCGTTCAACCGCCGATATACTTTCATACGATATAAAATTAACTTGTGTTTATCGTGATAAATTAATTATATTAGACATTTGTCTAATATATCAATAATATTCTATAAGTATGTCTAAGTAAAATCATATTTTATTGTACATATAATGATAAAACGGGCAACGGCATTCTGATAAGCAGACGGCTAAAACAAAATATCTTCAGTTCATAGCGTGTACGATGAGGAAAAAGGATCTCGAGATTATATTGGAAGGTCTTGAGAAACAGACTTCTTTCGATGCGAGCCTTGAGCAGTATCCGACTCCTTCGGTCATTGTTGCGGACATCATGTTCAACGCATACATGAACGGGGATTTGGAAGGTCTTAAGATTGTGGATTTGGGATGCGGCAACGGAGTGTTTGCCATAGCCGCGTCTCTGATGGGCGCCGGAGCATCGTACGGATACGATATTTCGGAGGATGCCGTCGCCGTTGCCAAAAAAAATGCCGAAAATCTCAAATTGAACACGGAGTTTTTTATATCGGACGTGAAAGATGTGACAGAGGGTGCGGATACGGTTTTTATGAATCCCCCTTTCGGATGTCAAAACCGGAACGCCGACCGACCCTTTCTTGACAAGGCGATGGAATTATCGGAATGCGTTTATTCCGTACACAAAGCGGAGACCGTGGATTTCGTAATGAAGTATTGCGAAACCGCGGAAAGAAAGGCGTCCCTTTGTAAAGTATATAAGTACAACATCCCTCATATGTTTGAATTCCACAAAGATAAAAATCGCAGCATTGAGATAGCTGTTGTTAACATAAGGTGATTTCATATGAAACAAAAAATCGAAGTTTTCCCCGGTGACGAGGTTGCAGTAGAAGAAGAGTATCTTGCGTCCGACGGGACCTTCGCCGAAAACGGTAAGATCTACGCATCCCAGATCGGAGAATTGATACTGGATAATGAAGAATATGTGGCAAGAGTCGTCACACCCAATCCCCCCAATGTGTTGAAGAACGGGGATATTGTGTATGCCATAGTTGCCGATATCCGCAAAACCATGGCAACGGCGGATGTTGTTGCCACCGAAGGCACCAAAAGAGAAGTCGGAGGAGAAACCTACGCGACGATACACGTGTCCAAGATTTCCCCGGGTTACACCGATGACGTGGGTGCCGAACTCAGAAAAGGGGATTTCATAAGAGCTCAGGTCATCGAAACCGAACCTTCTCTTCAATTGTCCACCAGAGACGATGATTTTGGTGTCATCCGCTCATACTGCGGTACATGCAAAACCGAAATGGAACGCAAAGGAAAAGGGCTTTACTGCCCCGAATGCAAATATTCTATGCCCAGGAAGCTTGCCAGGGACTACGGAAACGTTAAATTATGAACGAACAGGAAGTGGAAGGTCTCCGTGCCGAACTCACGGCATTGAGAGAAGAGGTCAAAGACCTCAAAGACATAATCAGCGGCTTGTATTACATGATGATAGATGAGGATGAGGATGACGGATCCCCGATACAGACGGGGAGGTATCTGAACTGAAACTCATCGCCCTCCTGTCCGGAGGGATCGATTCTCCGGTTGCGGCCTACGTTATGGCGGAAGCCGGTGCGGAAATCATACTTTTACACATGGACAATACCCCGTACGAGGACGGCCGTTCACTGGACAACGTGAAGGATTTGGCCCAACGTCTCAGAGAAGCCACCGGCCAGGAAATGCCGCTGTATTCCGCAGAGCACGGTTCTTCACAGGCCGCCATCAGCGGGAAATGCGATGTAAAGTACCAGTGCGTGTTGTGCAAACATCTGATGCAGCATACCGCAAGGAAAATGTGCGGAATATACGGATGTTCCGGAATTGTGATGGGAGACGCCCTGGGACAGGTTGCGTCCCAGACTCTGAGAAATATCAGGGCCGAAAATATCGGAATGGATATTCCGGTTTTGCGTCCTTTGATCGGCTACGACAAAATCGAAATCGAGGAAATTGCAAAAAAGATCGGAACTTACGAAATATCCATTCGGCCTGCCGTAAGCTGTACGGCAGTTCCTCAGGGGCCGGTCACGGATGCGAATCCCGCAAAAATCCGGGATTTCGGCAAACTGATTGATGCCGAAAGTCTTGCAACGAATTCGGCAACATCGGCAATAAGAATTTCCTGAATCAGTAAAATGCCGAGCAGTACTGTATCTGTCTCTGGTTGTATACCATATCCAAAGTTACACGGTTTATGTATCTGGCCTGTACCGCCGAAATGTAAAGGGTGTTGTCTCCGACGGGTATCTTGATGTCGTTGGCCTTTGGAGGCTTAACGGTTATGGGCACCAAAGCAGGACCGCTGCAGGAAGTGCAAACGCGGTAATCCACGCCTTCCTCGATTATTTTATTCTTAACATCCTCGTCTACGCTGATGTTCATATAACCGTGGAAAGCCCTTTCTTTTATAAAATTATCCTTTTTTTATAAAGGAATCGGCGATATCTTTGCAGGGATTCTCCGAAGGTGTCGATTCTATCCCTTCCAACGCCGTTACCCTGCGATCCAATATCATGGCCGCGCCTATGTCATCCTCGGAGCGTATGAGCCGCCCTATGGCCTGCCGTATCCTTCGGGCGGCCGGAATTTTGGACGCGTATCTGAAACCGTCTCCGAAACGGATTTCGCAATATCTCGTGAAGGCTTTGTGCAGTGCGGTGGGACGGGGGTATGGCACGCCTATGACAACCGCGACTTCCAGATCTTTGTCGGGAAAGTCCAATCCTTCGCTTATTCTGCCTCCCGTGACGGCGAACAGAACGCTCTGAGGGGTGTTTGCGAATCCTTCGACGACTTCCATAAGATCCGGCTGGCTCATTCCTCTGACTTCAAAAAATATGTCTTTTCCTATTCTTTCCGGAATTCCGTCTTTGATGAATGTTTCCATAAGCTTGTAAGACGGGAAGAACACCGCGGTGTTTCTGTCGGTGCATCTTGCGATGCCCACAGTCAGATCTTCAAGTCTGGCTATATTCTCTGGATCGCTCATTTCCTCGTACTTTGTGGATACGTCGGTCACATGACCCACATACAGATTGTCGGGGTTGAAGGGTGATTCGAAAACTCTGGTTTCCGCTCTTTCAATGCCCAATTCTCTGGCGTAATCTTCCAACGGAGCCAGTGTCCCGGACATGTGAATCGAGGAGTGGCAGGCCGTCAGCGGATAAGCGGCTTCCCTCGGGTCCATGCAGTATACCTTCAGACGGGTGTTGTCATGGTCTTCCACCAATCTGACATAGAATCCGTCCCCGGTCATGTACCAGTGCTGTAAAAATCTGCCGAGGGAACCCACGTATGTCCGGGGCAGTTTTTTCTTCTTTTTCTTTGCTTCGGATATGATTTCTCCTACATTTATCAGAGAATCCGATATTGAGGATATGGTACGGGATCCCGTACCCAGACGTTCCATCAGTTCATCCTGCATAAAATAAGGGGGAACGATTCCGTCGTCCTCCACCAGATACTCCCGGGCGGCTTTGATTATATCTTCCATGACTCCGGTCAGATCCGTTATTTTGAATCCGTCCGATATATCCGGATCTCCCCATTCCTTCGCTTCTTTTTCGGCCAGAGCCAGTGCCCTTAAGCTGTATTCGGAGGTCATAATTTCTCTCAGGTAATCCGGCAAATTATGCGCTTCGTCGATTATCAGAATCATCGAAGACAGCGGTGTTTCGGCCCAGTCGGAAAATCTTGTGAAAATCTGCGGCATGAATATGAAGGGATAAGGCGCAACAATCACGTCCGCGTCGGGAAGCAGTAATTTGGTCAGTTCGTAAGAGCAGAGTTTCCGTTCTTTGCAATATACATCGAATTCTTCCTGGGTGGGATGCTTTTCCTTCATGTACTGGATTATCTCAGGCAGATCCGCGGTTTCGATGTTTGAAAAAAATTCACAGGCCGATATTCCGTTTTCCTTGCGTTTGTATTCCGAACATAATTTGGAAAGTTCCTCCGGGGTTCCGGTGACCAGTTCAGGATCTTCGGACATCATCGGACAGGACGATGCTCTCCGTCCCTGGATCGGAACACACAGCAACGGAAGATTTTTGGATATACTGGCACACTCGGTTACCACTTGTTTCTGCTGAGATCTGGTTCTTGTCAGATACACTACTTTGCAACCGGTGAGTTTGGCGGCTTCGATGGCTGCGGAAAGAGACGTTACCGTCTTGCCTGTGCCGGTACCGGATTCGATTACGGCGGCTCCGCCGATAATCGAAACCTCTCTGAGGAATTTGACAATCTCCTCCTGACCCTTTCTGAACGGGTAAGGAAAAAGTTCCATGCAGCCGTTACCTGCATGGTAATAAAAGTACTGTTTGCTGATTTTTTACGAATTATTTCGGAAAACGTATGTTTTCTAAAAATCATTCGTTTTCGTCTTCGGATTCCGAGGCTCTTACCCAGACTTCTTCCGAAAGATTGTCGTAAATGTTGCTTTCGGGTTCATCGACCTGTTCTTCCGGGCCTTCGGCTTCGATGAGTTCTTCTATTCTGTTCTTTCTGAACAGCCAGTAGTGAATTCTCCACTCTCTTCCGTCGTAAAGGGTGGTTTCCTCTCTTTCGGTGGTCAGAATGCCCTTGTCTTCGAGCATATAGAACGTATCACGGTCCTGGGGCTCCAGGATGTTATCGATTATCCTGTCGGAATATCCGAAAAAGTTCAGCACGTGAAGAGCCTGCTGGTACGCCTGCTCTTCTTCCATCAGCATTCCCTCCTCGCGTATGGCATTCACGATTGCCTGCGTGAGTTCGTCGACAGTGATTATAACGTTCATTGGTACTCCTCAGTTCTCCACCAAGTCAATAAACTTTGCGTCTTTGGCGCCGGATACCTTCACTACACTGTCAAGAGTGCCGGGTTCGACGTCCTGATCCACGATAAGAATCATAAGCGCGTCTTTTTCGGATCTTCCGACCGCCATCTGCGCTATGTTGATTCCGGCTTCTCCCATGGCTGTGCCGATTCTTCCGATCATGCCCGGGGCGTCTTTGTACTTTACGTAAACCATGTCTCCGGACATGGGGACTTCAAAACTGTATTCGTCAATTCCCACAAGTCTCGGCTGACCGCCGAACACTGTTCCGCGGACCGAACGGGTTGTGCCTCCGACGCTTGTTTTGACTTCTATTATGTTTGTGTAATCCTTGGCCTCGGCGATTGATGATTCTTTTATATTGATTCCCTTGCCTTTAGCAATAGCCAGAGTGTTTATGGTGTTGGCTCTGCCCGGGCCTATGATGTTCTTGAGAACTCCCATTACGGCATATACCGTGAGCAGTTTGGTCTGCTTCGCGGCCAATTCTCCGCTGTATATGATTTCAAGGCTTTCAATCGGCAGATTTCCGTTAAGCTGATGTGCCAGTACTCCCATGCGTTCCGCAAGGGGAACGTACATCTCGGTTTCCGGGTCCAACTTTCCGCGGGGTGCGTTTATTGCGTTGGTTATGATTCCTTCTTTCAGGAATTTGACAGCGGCTTCGGCCACTTCCGTGGCAACGCGTTCCTGCGCCTCCACGGTGCTGGCACCCAGGTGAGGCGTGGTTATCAGGTTTTCAAGTTCCAGAAGTTTCTTTTCGGATTCGCATATGGGTTCTTCACACCATACGTCGAAAGCCGCGCCGGCAATGGTTTTGTTTGTCAGCGCGACATACAGAGCTTCCTCGTCAACCACACCTCCGCGGGCAACGTTGGTGAACCTTGCGTTGGGTTTCATCATGTTGAACTGTTCGGTGGAAATCATGTTTTTGGTGTCCGGGAGCAAAGGTGTGTGTATCGTCATAAAGTCGGATTCTTTCAGAACTTCTTCCAATGTCGTCAGACGGACTCCGATACCGTCCGCCACTTCTTTCGGCAGGAACGGATCGTAACCGATCAGAGTCATGTTAAACGCCTTCATGCGTTTGGCCACTTCTCCTCCTACGCGTCCGACACCAATAATACCCAGTGTTTTTCCGCTCATCTCCACGCCGGTGTATTTGGAACGTTTCCACTCCCCTCTGTGCATCGAAACATGGGCGAAGGGAATGTTTCTTGCCAAAGACAGAAGCATTGCGCAGGTGTGTTCCGCCGCGGACAGTATGTTTGCGGACGGTGTGTTCATTACCAGTATCCCTTTCTCGGTGGCGGCGGGAACATCGATGTTGTCAACGCCCACTCCGGCGCGTCCCACGACTTTGAGTTTGCTGCCGGCTTCTATGACCTTCTTGGTCACTTTTGTACCGGATCTCACGATAAGACATTCGTATTCGCCTATTATATCACACAGTTCGTCTTCGGTAAGACCGGTCTTGACATCGACCGGAAATCCGGAGTCCCTGAGAATGGTCAATCCCTCTTCGCTGAGCGGATCGGAAACCAGAATTTTACTCATTCCATAACCTCCAAAATTTCATCCATGGCACCAAGGAGTTCTTTCACTCTGTCCGGCGTCAGATCCCCCATATGCCCTATCCTGAACGTCTTTTCCTTCACACCGCCGTATCCGTTGGATATTTCGTATCCCTTATCCTTCAGAGCGGCATGGAACGCGTCAAAGTCCAGGTCTCCGCGGTTCAACACGCCTATGGTGTTTGACCGCACCCCCTCATCGGGGAATATACCGTTAAGTTTTTTCTCCGCCCAGTTTCTTACGAGATCCGCCATTTCGTTGTGGCGTCTGTAACAGGCGGGCATGCCCTCTTTTAAAATCTTGTCGAGCTGGTAATCCAATGCGTACATCAGCGATACCGGCGGTGTGGTCAGGGCGTAATTCACATCGCTTTGTTTTTTGATTTTTATCAAATCCGTGTAGAATCCCCGGTTTTCCACGGTTTCGGCCTTTTTGAGAAGGCGTTCGGAACATACCATGAGTCCCAGTCCCGGCGGAAGTGCCAGAGCCTTCTGCGTGCCGAATATCAATGCGTCCGGTTCCAGATTCTTCAAATCCAAATCCATTGCGAAAGCCGAAGTTACGGCATCTATAATCACAAGGGAATCGGGATTCTGATTACGGACTTCGTCCGCTATTGCGGTTGAATCCGCAAACACCCCGGTGGAGGATTCGTTGCTGACCCAGTGAACGGCTTCGATGTCTTCCGTTACTTTTCCTTCTATGTGTTCTGGAAGAATTGCCTTTCCGAACGGAACGTTGACTTTCTCAACCGTTTTGCCGTTGAGTTCCGCAATCTCCGCAGACCTGTCCCCGAAGGAGCCTCCGCTTATACCCAGGGATTTGCGGGATATCCCGTTTCTTATGGCGCCTTCGATCATCGCGGTAGCGGAACCGCTTACCATGAAAACGTCCATGTCTGTGTTCAGAGCCTTGCGGATTTTCTCCACAATCGATCCGTGCAGAAGTTTGTATTCTTTGGATCTGTGTGTTATGATCGGCCTTGTCATGGCTTCAAGCGTTTCGGGCTCTACATTCACGGGGCCTACGGTGAAAAGTTTTCTGTTCAAACGGAATCCCTCTGTCCTTAGGTAACGGACAATAACGGCTATATCGTCAACCTATATTTATTTTGACAATTATGAACGATTACAGGTTTGCGAAGAACTTCTTGGCCCTGTCCAATCCTTCCCTTATCTGCTCTTCGCCGGTGGCGTAAGACATTCTGAAGAATCCTTCTCCCGCGGGACCGAAAGCGGAACCGGGGGTCATGGCAACGTGGGCTTCCTCCAACAGCATCGTGACAAGCTTGCTTGACTTTATGTCCGCTGTGTATCTGGGAAAGAGGTAGAACGCTCCCTGAGGCACATTGACGTCGAGACCTTTTATCTCGTCTATCAAATCGATGGCAAGGTCTCTTCTCTGCTTGAATTCCTTCGTGAATGCGTTTCTTTGCGTCTGGTCGCCTTTTATCGCTTCGATGGACGCCTGCTGCGCAAAAGACACGCAGCATGAAATGGAATGCGACTGTAATTTGTTGAGATTCGAAATTATGTCTTCGTTGGCAATTGCCCACCCCATTCTCCATCCCGTCATCGCATAAGTCTTGGAAAGACCGGACACCGTTATGGTTCGGTCGAACATGTCGGGATAGGCCGCGGCCGAAAGATGTTTTCCTTCGTAGATTACTTTCTCGTAGATTTCGTCGGAAAGTATGAGAAGATTGTGCGCCTCGGCAATGGATACGAGTTCGCGGAGAACATTGTCGGGTATGACACAGCCCGTGGGGTTGCAGGGTGTGTTGATTACCATCATTTTGGTTTTCGGCGTGATGGCGGCTTCCATCATCGCGGGGTCCGGCACAAATCCGTCTTCGAAGTAGGTGGGAACAAAAACCGGTACGGCTCCCGCCAAACGGACGCAGGCTTCGTAAGATACCCATGCGGGGTTGGGAATAAGAACTTCATCGTCAGGATCCAAATATGCCAGGAACGTCATGAAAATAGCCTGTTTGGCAGGCGTAATCAGAACGTTCGCGCCTCGGCAGGGTATGTTGTTGTCGTTGTGCGCCGCTTCCGCGACGGCGCGTCTCAGCTCGGGTATCCCCAAAGACGGAGTGTAATGCGTGAAGCCGTTGTCCAACGATTCTTTGCAGGCGTCGATTACGTTGGTCGGTGTGGTAAAATCAGGTTCCCCCATAGAGAACGATATAATATCCTGGCCCTCTGCTTTCAATCTGCTGACTTTGTTGGAAATAGCTACAGTGCCTGATGCGGGAACGTTCTGAAGCCTTTGCGATACCATGTGACCCTCTCTCGGTACCTGCCCCTATCGTTTGGAGATATAATAATGTGACCGCGGAATCAAGTCAGAATCGACTTCAGATTATTATTCTCTGCGGCCTGTTTTATGTCAAGTGCCATACGTCCGCCGGTGCTCAGTCCGGGATATATCAGGTCGGCGTAAGGAGAACCGGTGATGAACGGGTTGGTTCCGGCAACGATTCTGGCGGATACTTCGAAGACTTTGAACTCGAGTTTGTCGCTTACCACGGTCTCCAGACAGAACGGCCCCCATATGCCTCCGAACATCTCGAAAGCCCGGTCAACCACCAGCTGACCCATTTCCAAAGCCTTGGGCAACAGCGACTCCCTCATGACGACGGGGGTGTTTCCGGTAACGACGAACGAAGGGTACAGTCCGTGTCTCTTGAGATCTTCGACCGAACCCAGTTTGTACATTTCGTCTATGTTGCTTTCGTCACGGCGGTCCATCGACATAAGCTCCAAGGAGCCCCCGTTTTCGCACAGATAACCGTCTTTTTTGTTCTGGTCGTAGAAGTAGTGAATGTAATATCTGGTACCCAAACAGTATTCCTGTATTGTGTGAGGCTGGGTGTTGTCTATCGACATTTTGAAATCTGGATAATCCTTGGCTATGAAGAATCCCCTGCCTCCCTTGGCCCCGTGGTATTTTACCATTACGGGCTCCCTTATCTCTCTGGCGTCCGATATGAGACGGGGCATCGGGACTCCCGCGGAAGTTATCCACTCCCTCTGCATCTCCCGGTCCGATTCCCACGAAAGGACTCCCCGATTGCCGTACGAAGGTACTTCAAAATCCTCGAATCTTTTTGTACCCATATACTCGACGAAGGATCCGTGAGGTATCAGGACAACGTTTTTATCATGAAGTTCTCCGATTCTTTCTTCCATTTCGTCAAAATCGCGGTATTTCAGAATTCCGTCCGGCTTTGCCAGGGGAAATGCGTCATAATATCGGGTATCGTGGCTTACGGTCAGCCCCAGAGTTTTGAAACCCATCCTGCGGGCGCCGTGGAAAATCTGAAGCGAAGAATGAGAACAAAGTGTCGCGATGGTTATTTCCGAAGGGTCGTACCCATCGATGATTTCATCAATCTTCTTTTTGGGAACCATATCCTATTATTGCTATGATACATATAAAGATTAGGTAATAGTACAACAAACCTTTCAGTTTTCGGTATATTCGGTATACCCCTTGTGTAGTCTTTTATATTGTGAATCCCTAAGAGAAATATCGCACATAAGCGAGGTCGATAAAATGAACGATGAAGAACTGACACCCCACTTTGAAGAACTGAAAAGGGTGCTGCAAGGTAAAGTCGACGATTCAGAAATTATGAATGAACTGAAGAGATACGTCAACGACTTCCACATAGCCCCCGATGCAGCAAAAAGAGGAATACTGCGTAAGTACGGAGCTTTGGAATCCACGCCGTTCCAGACCACGGTGGTCAAACAGATAGACGATCTTACCGGCAACGAACAAAGCGTTGACCTTCTCGTAAGAGCGGTTTACGTCGAAGAAAGAGACATCACGGTCAGAGGAAGCCCGAAAACAATTATTTCGGGTATCGTGGGTGACGGAAGCGGTACCGCTTCTTTTACCGTTTGGGAAAAACAGAATACCAAAATGGAAAAGGGCTCTGTTTACTGGCTGAGAAATGCCTACACCAAAACCTGGAACGACCGGGTTCAGATTAACATAGGCAACAGAGGCAGCATCGAATCGGCCGAGGGCGAAACAGTGGATGTCCCCGACCGTGTGATTACGATGGAAGCTTCCGAATGTAAAATCGGCGAAATAACCAGCGGCATGAGCAATGTTACGGTTACGGGCCGCATACTTTCCACGGAAGAACGGAACGTCATGGTAAAGGACGAACCCAAAACCGTTTATTCGGGTATGATTGCCGACGATACAGGTAAAATACAATATTCCGCATGGGAGAACTTTGAACTGAAGGAGGGCGAAACCGTTTGCATCAAAAACGGATACATCCGCTCCTGGAGGGGTATCCCCCAGCTTAACATCGGAGAAAGAGCCGAGATCAGCAGAGTCGACGATACGTTCGGAACCCTGCCCGACGGAGCCGTGACCAAATCCATAGGGGAGATTGTACGGACCGGCGGAGGCATCGACATAAACATCGTCGGAACCATTGTGGATGTGAGACGGGGAAGCGGACTTATCGAAAGATGTCCCGAATGCAACCGCTCCATATTCAACGGGGAATGCCAGTCCCACGGAAAGGTGGAGCCCGTGCTCGATCTGAGACTCAAGCTCACCGTGGATGACGGCACCGGTGCCGTCAGCGCCATTGTCAACCGTGAACTTACCGAAGTTCTGACGGGTACGACTTTGGGTGCCGCCGAAGGTTTGGCCAAAGCAAAAGGCAGCATAGAACCCGTTGCCTCGGAAATGGCTCAGAAGATTATCATTAAAAGAGTGTCCATGACCGGTAACGTTCTGAGTGACGACTACGGACCGATGATGATTGTCAAAGAAGCCGCGATTGTGGAAGAGGACGTGACGGCCGAAGCCGAAAAACTTCTCAAAACCGTGGAGGAGTCCATATGAACGCAAGAGAAACGGCTTGGAGATTGTTTGCCAACGAACTGAACGGTTCCACGACTTCACTGAAGGGGGACGAGGAAATGTCTCCGTTCTATGTCGTAACCCGGTTGGGGGCGGTTGTGAACAGAGTCCTTATTGCGGGTGTTCTGACCGAGAAAGAAAATATGGGAAGCGACGAAGAGCCCCTCTGGAGAGGACGTATTCAGGATGTTTCCGGGAGTTTCTTCATAAACGTCGGAAAATTCCAGCCCGAAGCCGCCGCGGCCATGGCCGATTTGGAGGCCCCGTGTTTCATAGCCGTTGTGGGTAAAGTGCGGACGTACAACGCCGATGACGGCAGAGTCTTTGTTTCCGTAAGACCGGAAACCGTGGTGGAAATCGATGAAAGCGTCAGAAAACAGTGGATTCTCAGCGCAGCCCAGTCTCTCTGGAGCCGCCTTATCAGAATGAAGAAAGCGATTGCGATCAGCAGCACATCGGAAAAAGAACTGATAGATGCCGGATTCACCGAAGAAGAGGCGAAAGGCATAGACATCGCACTGAATCAGTACGGAACTCCGGAATCTTCCACTTACATAAAAATAATCCAGGATGCCCTCAGAATGCTTCTGCCCGACAATAACATAGACTTCGGATTCCCCGAAGACGTGGGACCGGACGAGATCGATATCGAGCCGGTGCAGAATGTCGCTGAACGTCAGGATATGGAAGATGCGGTTCTGCGCATAATCATAGAATTGGATCATGACGGGAAGGGAGCTCCGCGGGATGAGGTGGAAAGAGAAGCCGAAGCCGAAGGCATATCCGCCAACGAACTCGAAGAAATCTCCGACACTCTGATGGACAAGGGTTTGATTTACGAACCCGATCTGAGAAGACTGAAACACATCCCTTACTGATGCGCTTTCCAAACCTCTTACTTTATTTCTTATACATTACCGCCGAGGCGTATCCCACGACTTCCGAGGGATTTCCGCCCAACGAATCGTATGAATCGGAATATTTCAGAATCTCCGCGCTTCCGGGTTCCGTGGCAAGGATGGCGGTGGCTATCGGACCGAACCCGCAGGCGGATATTCTGTTGGACATTACCGTGTCGAACAGTCCGTCGGCGTTCAGATTCTTTATGTCGTTCAGTATCTTGGCGTCAAGAGCCGTTGCTTTTTTCTTCGGAATATAGTGGGATAAATCACTGGACGCCAACACGATGACGTCCCGGTCTTTGCAAACAGCCTTCAAAATATCCCCGAGGCGGTGAGCGGTGGTTTTGTCCTGTCTTGACATTATTATCGGCAGTATCTTCGGGTCGGGATCGATGTACTGTATGAACGGAACCTGAACCTCCACGGAATGTTCGTAGGCATGAGCCGCCGGACTGTTTGGAATCATTCCGTCCAGATCGCGGATTAAATCCAAATCGATTTTACATGGACCCAGAGGCGTCAGATAGTCGTCAGAGCACGTAACGAAATCGAAAGGGACCCCCTGGTGATCCGGACCTATTATCACGTAAGTGTCGGGAAGTCCGTCTTCTTTAATTTTTTTGAAGGCGTGCGCGGCATTCATACCCGATGCCATATATCCCGCGTGAGGCGCCACGGCCGAAACGATTTTTCTGCCGTTGCCTTCTTTGCCGGGCATTCCCGGGCCCAATTTATGGGAAAAACATGTCTCGATATCTTTTATCAGACCGTTCCTGTCGGAAGAATAGAATCTGCCCGCTGCAACAGGATATCTCATAGAAATGAAAAGGGGTTTGAAGATGAAAGAGTTTTGCAATCAAAGCTTTGCTTCGAAATCTTCGATTTCCATCTTGAAATCTTCGGGATCCTTCAGGTCACCGCGGGCCAAAAGCACTTCGCGGGTAAGGAGCCAGTAGACACAGGCCAACGCCCGTCTTCCCTTGTTGTTTGTGGGAAGTATAAGATCGACGTTGCGGGTTTCGTTGTTTGCATCGCACATAGCGATTATCGGAACACCCAGGTTGAGTGCTTCGTTCAACGCCTGCTTGTCCGCGGCGGGATCGGTCATAAGAATTACTTCAGGCTCCACGAAACCGGGGTGAACGGGGTTTGTGAGCGTTCCGGGTACAAAACGTCCTGCGAAGGCGGGTGCACCGATGGCTCTGGAAAATTCTCTGGCGGGTCTCTGTCCGTACTGCCTTGCCGAAACCACAAGAACTCTTCTGGGGTCGTAGCGCGCAATCATGGAGGCGGCGACTCTTATTCTTTCATCCGTCTTCTGGACATCGAGGACGTAAAGACCGTCCTGCCTGACCTTGAATATGAAATCCTTCATATCGGCGCTTTTCTGCTGTGTTCCGATGTGGACCCCGGACGTAAGATAGATGTCTTCGGGTACCAACAAATCGGCATCGAACGTAATTATATCCTCATCGCTCATGTAAATGTGCCTCTTAATCTCTGACGACAGTGATGGGTATCATGTCATTATCGTATTCCAGCATGGCAATATCGATTGGATCAATCATACTCTCGGGATAATCTACGAGAACCGGAGCGCCATACGATATCTGCAACGCCCTCGAACCGATAATCCTAGCTTTTTCGAATCTAGTGTATTTCATGTTCACCACACAGGATACCCCTCTATCAGGGAACTCCATATAAAGCTTTTGTAAAAATGCCTCTTTTCCTTATTGTTAGTTTAACACAATCAACGCACGCGCGCGAGGGGATATGGATAACGATAATATCAAAGATTGCATTTACGGATACGATGGTTGACGAATTGACAGTGTGCGCCGCAGCATTCTTTCGCATCAAAGGAAAGGACATCGTTGCCGAGAAAGAGTTCTCAATGGGAATTTCCCTCGATCTGAGGTGGATGTCCGTCAAGGAAGCGAACGCCCTTATCAAAATCATGATATCGTCCGGCGTGATAACGCTGAAAGACGGATATCTGAGACCTGCGTTCGATCTCTCCGAAATTGACGTTCCCATGGCTTACAGACCCTCTGCCAATTTCGTAAAAAAAGTTCTTGATATGCACAGAGAATCGGAACCCGTCAAAAAGACCCAGGACAGCGATAATGTGTTTTCGGAAATGATTTCCATGGCGGAAAAATCGGGTATGAGGCGGGCCGGATACGTAGCCGCCTGCAACTCACTGAGCAGGAAACTCGGTGTCGACATCGAAGTGGCGGGCGTAATGATACTGAGGGATATCGGAAGCGACGTTTCCGAACTTTACGAAAAGGTTCGGAATGCTGTAATCAACAAATGATTCACTTTTTAAGGAAATCGCCCAAAGTCATCTTGTTTCCGGAACCGCCGGCGGATTGAACCAGGCCTGCGGATACCGTATCGAACAGTTTGATGTCCAATGCTCTTTCGATCTTTTTGGCCAACTTGTCGTCGGGAATCAGTTTGTTCGACTCTATTTTGGCTATAGTGCCTTTTTTCTCGTTTATGGAATCCGAGAATTGATCGAGATCCATTCCCTTTGATTGTCTGGCTTCCCGGATCACTTTTCCGTAATCTTCAATGATTTCAACGGTTTTCGCCTGAGCGTAAACATCCTTCGTGCCCATTCTTTTCTGACGTCTTTCAAGTCTCTGTTCGATAACGGTTCTGTTTCCTCCGGCCGAACCTTCGGAATGTGAAGAACCTTTTTCTTCCCCGAATTTAGCACATTCGGGGCAGGCTTCCAATCTGGCGCCTCCGATCACGACGGACCTTGTGAACGGAACATCCTTACCGCATAACTCGCAAAGCATCACCTCCGATTATGCACTCTGATAATTAATAACTGCGGTTATTCTCTGTTTAACACTCATTAAACGACGAAAAGTAATAAAAACGGGAGTGTATAATCAAGTGGATAATATGGCAGATGACATAAACGGGCAAACCGAAGAGCTCACGGCGAAGATCATCTCACTGGAAGAGCGTAACGTACGTCTTATGGAGGATCTCCAGAAGGCGGAAACCGAAAAACGCTATTCCGAGAGCGAACTGTTCAGACTACAGAAGGATCTCACTCGCGTAAGAACCGAGCTCGAAAGACTCAGGAGCCCCCCTTTGATAATAGGGTCTCTGAAAGATGTTTTACCCGACGGCAAAGTCGTTGTTAAAAGCTCCACCGGACCGGATTTTATAGTTTCGGTTTCGGAATACGTTCCCAAGGCCGATTTGCTGCCCGGCGTCAGAGTTTCGCTCAACAAACAGACACTGGCGTTGATGAATGTGCTTCCGTCCTCGTTGGATCCCGTTATCACGGGTGCCGAAATCATCGATAAGCCCCATATATCCTACGAAGATATCGGAGGCCTCAGCAACGAAATACTCGAACTTAGGGAAGCAGTCGAAGATCCGTTGCTCAGACCCGAGCTTTACGCCAAAGTCGGAATAGAGCCTCCGAAGGGAGTTTTGCTTGTGGGACCCCCGGGAACCGGAAAAACTCTCATGGCGAAGGCCGTTGCCAGCGCCACCAACGCTTCATTCATAAGACTGGTCGGTTCTGAACTGGTTCAGAAATATATCGGAGAAGGTGCCAGATTGGTTCGGGAACTGTTCGAACTTGCCAGAACCAAGGCCCCCAGCATCATATTCATAGACGAACTGGACTCCGTCGGCGCCAAGAGACTTGATTCCGCCACATCCGGAGACAGGGAAGTTCAGAGAACGCTTATGCAGCTTCTTGCCGAACTGGACGGTTTCACCCCCACCGGGGATGTCAAAATCATCGGTGCGACAAACAGACCGGATATCCTTGACGATGCTTTGCTAAGACCCGGCAGATTCGACAGAATTATCGATATCGGACTTCCCGATACCGAAGGCCGTCTGCAGATTTTCAAGATTCACACATCTCACATGAACATAGGCGACGATGTCGATCTGAAAGTTCTTGCCGACATAACCGACACTGCTTCGGGCGCCGAAATCAAAAGTATCTGTACCGAGGCGGGTATGCTTACCATCAGAGACAGCAGAGACACCGTCACCATGAGCGATTTCATGAGAGGCAAGGAAAAAGTTATGGAAGCCGGACGCAACAAAATCAAAGCCGCGCCGGCATATATGTTCGGTTGAATCAATCCTTGATGCCCATGGCGTCCGAGTCTTCGCCCGCAAAGAAGGTCATCTGCACCGCGGCGTATATTTCGTCCATGCCCAGAGACTCTTCTGCGGATATGGCTCTGATTTGACCGAATATCCCCATGGATTCCATGGCCTTGAAGAGTTCCGCCCCTACGACGGTCTGAGGCTCGGAATCCATCTCCATCAGATCGAACAGCAATGAATCGGAATCGGTAAACCATCCCAGAACTCTGTTCAGATCCTCTTCGGACAGAGTATCCGATTTGGACAGGAATCCGAAGGTGGGAAGTTGCAATCTGAACTGTACCAGCGAAGACAGCACCATAGATGTGACAAAACCGTTCGGATCTTTGCACAGAGACGGGTCGGACAGATAAATCAGCATGGAATCTTCTTTGCCGAAGGCCTCCACCATTAATCTTGACGATTCCCTGAAAGCAAACAGTTCCAATTGACCCGGGGTATCAACCAAAAGGTAATCGGAATCCATTTCCTGTATGACCTTCGTCATTTTGTCGATATTGATGGCCATTACATCCGCGGCAACGATTTGAGCGCCGTTGGGACCCAGACCGTATTCGTCCATGACATCGGCGGTGCTGACCCATTCTCTTATGTCGATATCGGCTTGATACGGCAGGGCGTCGGAACCGGGATCCAGATTCAAAATCAGGGCGTCCACACCTTGTTCTTCCAACCAATTTTTGTATGTGGCAACCAAGGTGCTTTTTCCGCAACCGGCGGTACCGACAAAAAATATTTTCTTCATAATAATGAGTGAGTAAGTTCACTGATTTAAGTTTGATTAGGCACTGTGGATGCTTTGTAACGATTAATCTTATTAACTTAATGACTGATTCGAAACTATGGTACCAGAAAAAAAGAAGGGATTGGCATGCCCCATGTTGGGATTTTTGGCCGTATCCTTTTTCCTGTTAATGTTGATTTTAGCTGTATTGGATTACCCCGGTTGGGTACTCGGTGAAACCCTTGTTACCGACGTTATTGATTCCGATTCGACATATTTTATGATCGGAGGCGCAGTCGGAGGTTTGCTGCTGGCCTTCTCTGCCGTCGGTAAATCTGGAAAAGGACGCCCGGGCAGAATCGGAGAAGGTCTGTTCATTATCCTCACGGGTATTTTCATTGTTTGGGCCGCCATATTCAATGTCGGGGATAAAATATACGAATTTTCCGTATTGTTTGCTTTCATCGCATTTATACTTGCGATGCTTTCCTCGCTTTACGACGACTTCGATCAGAACCGCCACATGGGATTCGGATCTTTGACAATATTGATTCTCGTTGCGATTTTCTCAATGTGCGTGTTTATGGAACCTGAGGTATATCAGATCGGAACACTGATTTCCGGAATCATTTGGATTCTGATAAGAAGTGTCAGAGAGCTTTACGCTTGAAATAAATAAGAGTAAATGAATCATAACTTAAGGTAATATAATGATAGACAACAGACCCAAAATCGTGAAAGTAGGCTTCGGGCTAGGGATCCTCGGAGGAATATTGGCTATCGCAGCATCGGTTTTCACTTATGACGGCGGAAGCGAATCCGTTATTAACGTAGGACTGTGCTTTGTCCTGATGGCATTCTTCTTCGCACTCGGAGGCGGATTTGCAAGAAACGGTTCCGGTACCTGGGGTGTTCTTACGGGAATGTCCGCAATTACCGCAGGAATCTGTATCGCAATGACCCTGTACGGCTCTATTAACGTGTGGCTCGGATCGGTCATGACCGTGATTGCGCTGCTCATGATCGTTGTTGCTCTGAACCGCGACACCGCACGCTGGATCAAGACCGACAGACTCCTGAAGTAAACCTGAATGGTTGTCGGATTTTCCGACAACCAACCTTATCTTTTTATCGTCATCAACCAAATAAATACAATCTACAAAAAAAGCGGTAGATTTATAACTTATTTTTTACATCTTGTCAGTGTGGAAGAGAAGTATACTTCAGCCCTCAAAAAAATAGCCTTATTGGGCGGGATGACCGATTATGTTGCAATATCTTCCAGAGAACTGGGAGATGCTCTTGACATGAGTCAGCAGTCCGCTTCCAAAAGAATTTTGGAATTGCTGGACGGAAAATATATTGTAAGAGACCTCGGTGCAAGAAGACAACGCATCAAACTCACCGAAAATGGGGTGAACTGGCTGAAGAACGAATACAATGAATACCGGAGAATCTTTGAGCTGACCGACCATATGACCCTGAAAGGCCGCGTAACCACAGGAATGGGGCAGGGAGGATATTACATATCCCAGCCTCAGTATGTTGAACAATTCGAGAAAACCTTGGGCTTCCGTCCTTTCGAAGGTACTTTGAATATTGTGATTGACAAAGAAGACGTCGGGAAACTTGATGTCCTCAGGGGTTCCGCCGGGCATTTGATCAGAGGTTTCGAGGCCGACGGCCGCAGTTTCGGCAATGTCATCGCCCATAAAGCCAAGATAAAAAATATAGACTGCGCCATTGTGATGCCCGAACGATCCCACTATTCGGATGTCGTCGAAGTTGTCTGTCAGTATCACCTGAGACGTACGCTGAGCCTTAAAGACAGGGATTCCGTTGAAGTTCGGATTGAAATCTGATATGCCTTATTTTTTAACTGTTCCGCAAGTAACGATTAGATATTCGGAAATCTATAAGCAACAATGATACAGACTATAAAGGATCGTTTAATGTCCATGATACGTGGATTCAAAAGTGGCGT
>DAHY01000027.1 GCA_002498605.1 Methanomassiliicoccaceae archaeon UBA404
TCGAACATAAACCTCGGAGGCATAGAATTTCTCGGAGGGCATGTTCTGAGACACAACGCAAAAACCATTCTGAGACTGGAGCCGAGAGGCAAAGGAGTGCGTTCGGCGGTCATAATAAAACACCGCAGTCTTCCCGAAGGCCGCCATGCCACGTACCGCATAACCGAAACCGGAATAGAAGATATTTGAGACTGTGGTTTTCGTCACTATGATTACGTTTTCCCACGGTTTATATAGTTAAATTTTGTTTACCGCAGTATCATTACGAAATCAGTAGGAGTAACTTTATGGTCGATAACCTGGACAAACTCATAATCGAGATGCTGAAAAGAGATTCCAGACGCCCCTTTGTTGAGATTGCCAGTCAATTGGGTGTATCCGAGGGAACCATCAGAAGCAGAGTGCACAGAATGACGGAAATGGGTATAATCAGAGGATTTACGATTAAAACCAGCTCCAAGAATGTCAAGGCGCTTGTGGAGATACGCGTAAACGTGAACACGGACACGGAAAAGATTGCCAAGGAGCTTGCTGAATATGACGGCGTCACGGAAGTATTCGAAGTTACGGGGGATCAGGATATTATCGCCATAGTGGACGTTGATTCGTCCCAGAAGCTCAATGATATAATAGAAAAAGTAAGAAGGTACGATAACACGCTCAGCACAAGGACGAAATTGATATTGAAAGAACACTTCGGCGGTGCCTGAAATGTTTGCAGGATGTTCCACGGCACTGATTACGCCTTTCAGAGACGACGGTGCGATAGACGAGGAAGCTTTCAGAGAACTGATAGATTTCCAGGAAGAGAACGGAGTGGACGTAATCGTTCCCTGCGGTTCTACGGGAGAGTCCGCAACTCTCACCGCGGACGAACATATCCGGGTCATAGAGATTGCGGTCGACCAGGCAAAGAAATCCAAAGTATTGGCGGGGGCGGGAAGCAATTCCACCGCGGAAGCCATAGTATTCAGCAAACACGCCGAAGACTTGGGCGCCGACGGAATACTTTCCATTTCACCTTATTACAACAAACCCACTCAGGAAGGGATTTATCTTCACTACAAGTCGATTGCGGAAGCAACGGATATTCCGATTGTCGTCTATAACGTACCCGGACGTACGGGGTCAAACATAACGTCGGACACCATGCTCCGGATGGCCGAGATACCGGGAATCGCCGCAGTGAAGGAAGCCAGCGGCAACATTGCACAGGTTCAGAAAATCCTTGCCGGCAGACCGAAGGGATTCGAAGTGCTGAGCGGCGACGATGCTTTGACATATCCCATCATGAGCATGGGCGGAGACGGAGTGGTATCGGTTTCGAGCAACTGCTGTCCGGCCCGCATGAGCAGAATGGTACACCTGATTCAGGGAGGAAAGTCCTCGGAGGCCCTGGAAATCTGTAACGAATTGGTGCCTTTGTTCACCGAACTGTTTACCGAATCCAATCCCATACCGATAAAGTATGCCATGAAGAGATTGGGATTCGGAAACGGAATTCCCAGACTTCCCCTCACGCCTCTCAGCAAGAGGGGGCAGGATGCCCTCATTCCGGTCCTGGAAAAACTGGGTCTGTGATGAGTATGACAGATGTGGTTGTGGGCGGCGCTTCCGGCAGACTCGGAAATATAATCTGCCGAATGATATCCGAATCCGACGACCTGAATCTTACGGGAGCGGTTGTTTCGAAAAACAGTCCCTATGCGGGTAAAAATATCTTCGGTACCGACGCAGTCGGACCGGACGGTTTAATGAAACTAGCTGAAAACGCGGATGTGTATGTCGACGTCACGACTCCCGAAGCCGCCGCGGAGGTGGTGGCGGATATTCCGGAGACCGGATGCAATCTGGTAATCGGAACAACGGCGATACCCGAGGATGTGCTGGACCGTATGGCGTCCAACACTTCCGAATACGGCACATCCTCACTGGTGACCGCCAGTTTCGCCCCGGGGGTGAATGTGTTTTGGAAGGCCTGCGAGATACTCGCAGAATACCTTCCGGATTACGATATGGAAATACTCGAATCCCATCATCGCGAGAAAAAAGACGCTCCGTCCGGGACGGCAATCGAAACCGCAAAAAGATTGATGAAGACCTCGGGCAAAAGAAACATACTTTGCGGAAGAGAGGGCGAAGTAGGTGCCAGAGGCAACGAAATAGGGATACATTCCATAAGAGCGGGAGACATCGTGGGGGACCACACGGTGTATTTCGCCAAAAACTCGGAGGTCATAGAATTGACCCACAGGGCAGACTCCCGCGAGGTCTTTGCCCACGGATGTCTGAGTTCGATACGTTGGATCGCGGACAAAAAAGACGGAAAGGTCCACAGCATGGAAGAGGTATTAGGAATATGTTGACGGTCATGAAGTTCGGAGGGTCCAGCATGGCATCCCCCGAAGCGTTCAGAAGGGTAGCGAACATCATAGCATCCACGGAAGGAAACAAAGTAGTGGTTGTCTCGGCGGTGGCCGGAGTCACGAATTTCCTTGTGGGCGCCGCGGGAGAGAAGAATATAGACTATAAAGGGGTTTTGAAGACTTTCTCCGAAAAACACCTTGAGATAGCGGAGCAGCTCTTTGATGAAAAACAGATAGTGAAATTCCTCGAAGAATTCAAAGTAAGAATGGAAACCTTCGAAAAGGCTTTGAGAGGCGACAGGACGGATCCGTACTACATGGACGCGATATCTTCGTCCGGAGAAAGGTTTTCGTCTCTGATACTGGCACATCTCCTGATATCCATGGGGGAAGACTCCGTTGCCCTCACATCGGCGGCGGCGGGAATCCGTTCGGCCGGTCTGCCGCTGTCGGGATACGCGGATCTGAAACGCACCAAAGCCGATGTGAACATGAAAGTCAGACCTATGCTCGAACAGGGCATCATCCCCGTAATAACGGGATTCTACGGCATGAACGCCGACGACAGACCCCTGACCTTCGGCAGAGGCGGTTCGGATTATTCCGGCGCCGTCATAGCCAACGCCCTCAAGGCGGACGAACTTCAGATATGGACGGATGTGGACGGTTTCATGTCCGCGGACCCCCGTCTCGTAACCGATGCGGTGCCCATCAAGGAAATGAATTACGGCGAAGCCGCCGAACTGGCATATTTCGGAGCCAAGGTTCTGCACCCCAGAACCATAGAGCCCGCAAGACAGAGACACGTGCCGGTAAGAGTCAAGAACACTTTCAATCCCGAGTCCCCGGGCACTTTTATCCATCATCTCAGAGGACCGCAGAACGGAATGCTGATGAGCGTTGCCGCCAAGACGGATCTGTCCATCATCACAATAAGTTCCGCGGAGATAGCATACCGTCCCCGCATCGTCGCCCGGATAATCGAGAAATTCGCTGAAAATAACGTGATTATATATTCGATATCCACCTCGCTGTCCACTGTGGCATTCCTGCTGCACAACAACGATGTGCAGCAGATTCTCAACCAACTCAATAATTTGATTGAGAAAGATATTGAAAAGATAAACGTGAAAAGCGATGTTGCCCTGGTATGTTGCGTGGGAGACGATTTGCTGAGCAAATGCGGAGTGTCGGGTGACATATTCAGCGTGGTGAAGGAAGTCGGAACCAACGTGGAAATGATTTCCGAAGGCGCTTCGGATTCGTCCCTTAACTTCGTGGTTCCCATGGAAATGCTTGTAAGTACAGTCAGGGCTCTGCATGCCCAGTTCGTGAGGGAATAAAATGGAAGATTATGAATCGGACAACGGCAGAATGTTGTTCGCAGGCGTATATGCCAGTGATATAGCGGAAGAGTTCGGCACTCCGGTCTATGTCACTGATGAAAAGAAACTGAGAGAGAATTACCGCAGAATACACGGAGTCTTCGCCAAGGAGATGGACACCGTCGTCAACTATGCCTGCAAAGCCAACAGCAACCTTGCCATCCTGAGGATTCTCGAAGAAGAGGGATCCCACATAGACGCCGTGTCCGTCGGAGAAGTCGAATCCTGTCTCAAAGCCGGATTCACCGCCGACAGAATTCTTTACACCGGAGTGAACGTCAGCAACGAAGAACTTAAAGCGGTTTCAGAATTGGACGTGATGATCAACATAGATTCTGAATCCGAATTGGAACGGTTGGCCGAGATAAATCCGGGTCATAAAATTTCGATAAGAATCAACCCCGGAGTGGGAAGCGGCCACAGCGATGCTGTCATTACCGGCAAAAGGGGAACCAAATTCGGAATCCCTTCCGAAAGAGCCATCGATGTATATGCCAGAGCCAACGATCTGGGATTCGATATCAGGGGAATTCACGCTCACATAGGTTCCGGAGGCAGCGATATTTATCCGTTCATGGATGCGGCCGAAATTCTGTCCGAACTGACAAACGAAATAAAGGATATCGGCGTGGATTTGGAATTCATAGACATCGGAGGGGGATTCGGCGTTCCTTACAAAATGAACGAGGACCCCATGAGCCTCGAAGAGCTGGCTATTGAAGTCACCGATATAATAAAAATGCAGACCGACGTCGAAACGCTGTATATCGAACCCGGCAGATATATTGTCGCGGATACCACGGTTTTACTTACAAAATGCGTCAACATAAAGGATCTGGGTACCAAGAAATTCGTCGGCGTGGATGCGGGAATGAACAATCTTGTCCGTCCCGCCATGTACGGATCCCATCATCATGTGGCCATCGCCGACAAATTCGGCAAAGCCTGCACCGCAAAATACGACGTTGTGGGTCCGATTTGCGAAACCGGGGATTATCTGGCACATGACCGGGTCCTCCCGAATCCCGCCGAAGGCGACATTGTAGTGGTGTACACCGCGGGAGCTTACGGATTCTCGATGTCCAGCAACTACAATATGAGGCCTCAGTGCAGAGAAGTTCTCGTAAACGACGGAAAAGCCGAGTTGATACGGGACGTTCAACCCATGGAAGACCTCTGGAAACACCAAATCGTACCCGAGAGGCTCAGGAAATGATTTTCCTGAAATATCACGGTCTGGGTAATGATTTCGTCATCCTTGACGGCACCGACGGAAATCTGAAAGTGGACAACGAATGGTGCAAATGGGTCTGTGACAGACACTTCGGCGTGGGTGCCGACGGCGTGCTTTACATAATGCCCGGGGAAAACACCGACATCACCATGAGAGTCATCAATGCGGACGGTTCGGAAGCCGAAATGTGCGGCAACGGTATCCGCTGCGTTGCAAAATACGCTTACGATTACAACATAGTAAACAAAAAATCGTTTATCATACATACCCTGGCCGGAGATTTGGAAGCCGTCGTGTCCCCGGGGGATGACGGAAAAGTAACAACCGTGACCATTGACATGGGAGCTCCCGTGCTGAACGGCCGTTCGGTTCCCGTCGATTACGACGGAGAATTCGTCGACAAGGGATTCAACGTCGATTCCCTCAGAATCAAAGGTACCGCCGTATCCATGGGAAATCCCCATTTCGTTACGTTTACCGAACTGGAAGAAAGCACCGTGAACAGACTGGGGCCTGTAATCGAACGCCATAAATTCTTCCCGAACAGAACCAACGTGGAATTCTGTGAGGTCAGAGACGGTAAAATATATGTCCGCGTTTATGAACGCGGAGCCGCATGGACTTTGGCCTGCGGAACGGGTGCCAGTGCCTCAGCCGTGGCAGCCGCTTTGACAGGACTTGTTCCTTTCGATGAACCGGTGGATGTGAAACTGCCCGGCGGATGGCTGAAAATAACCGTCAGCAAAAATTTGGACCGCGTCCTTATGGAAGGGCCCGCGGAATTCGTATTCAAAGGAGAGATGTGAAAACATGAAATACGCACAATCGGAAAGATTGCAGAAATTGCCGCCCTACCTCTTCGTAAGGTTGGAAAAGCTTACTTCGAAGAAGAGGGAAGAAGGCGTGGATATCATCGACTTCGGAATCGGGGATCCGGACCTTCCCACTCCCGAACCCATAGTCAGGGCCATTCAGGAAGCCATGCCCATAAACAAAAATCAGAAATATTCTTCGTCCCAGGGCGAAAAGGATCTCCGCGTGGCCATCGCCGAATGGTATAAGCGCAGATACAACGTGGACGTGGACCCGAACACGCAGGTATGCGTCACCCTCGGTTCCAAAGAAGCCATATTCAACATATCCCAGGCCTTTGTGAACCCGGGCGAAACCATCATCGCCCCCAGTCCCGGATACCCGGTTTATTCCGGCGCCTCCGTACTGTTCAACGAAGCAAAATGCGCCGAAGTGGATATGAGACCCGAGAACGACTGGCTGTTGGACGTTGAAGATTGTCCCACGGACGCGAAGATGCTGTATCTGAACTATCCCAACAACCCCACGGGAGCCACCTGCGACGTCAACTATCTGAAGAAAGTCGCCAAATGGTGCGATGAAACCGATACCATTCTCTCATACGACAATGCGTACTGCGAAATGTGTTACGACGGATACAGAGCGCCTTCGGTCATGCAGGCAACCGACAACGCAATCGAATTCGGTTCTTTCTCCAAGACCTTCAACATGACGGGGTACAGACTGGGTTACGCGGTGGGACATCCGGATTTGATTTCCGGCCTCACAAAGTGCAAAGGGCAGATAGACTCCGGTGCACCGATTTTCATACAGAAGGGGGCAATCAAAGCCCTCAGCATGTACGGCGAAGACGGTTCGGCTCCCGCCTCGGTTCAGGCAAACATGAACGTGTACGCGGAAAGACGCACCGCCGTTGTCGAAGGATTCAGAGAACTGGGATTCGACGTGAGGATGCCGAAGGGCACGTTCTACGTTTGGTTCGACTGCGGTATGCCTTCGATGAAATTCACCGAGAAGCTCATTGACTGCGGCGTAGTGGTTACCCCGGGATCCGGATTCGGAAAATCCGTCGAGAACTACGCAAGAGTGGCTACCACCCAGTCCGTGGCGAGAATCGAAGAAGCCTTCGAGAGAATCGGCAAGGTTCTCTGATTACTTCGGAAACTTTTCCTTGGAGTACTTGAGGGCTTCCACCACGGGCAAAGGTCTGCCCATGAGGAAGGACTCCAGTGCTCCTCCCCCGGTGCTTGTGTAGGCGAAACTGTCGGAAAGATTGAATCTTTCCGCCGCGGCACCGGTGTGTCCGCCTCCGATGACAGACTGTCCTTTGCTGTCTATCATGGCTTTCATCAGAACATGGGTGCCGATTGCGAAATCTTCTTTTTCAATCATTCCGGCAGGACCGGACATGAACGACGTTCTTGAAGACTCGATGACTTTTCTGAATTTTTCGGCACTGTCGTCCCCGATATCCAACGCAGGTTCTTCGGTAGGCATGTCTCCCACGTTGACCGAAACTCTTTTGCCGTTTCTTTCGACGGCGACGTCCACGGGCAAAAGAATCCTGTGTCCGTAAGTGTTCAGCACCGCTTTGGCCATCTCAAGATTTTCATCGGTCAGTTCTTTCTCAAGGATTTTGAAACTTGCTTCTCCGATGTCGACACCTCTTGCGTACAGGAATGCGTTGCCCGCCAGTCCGGTCAGTATCACCGTATCGGCGGTCATTGTGCTCAGAACGTGATCGATCATCGATGATATGTCGCCGAACTTCGCCCCTCCCAGTATGAAAACCGAAGGACGGCGGGGTTCGTCGAATATTGCGCTCAGCGCAAAAAGTTCTTTCATCATCAGTCTTCCGGATGCCGAAGGCAGCCGGGACTGGAATCCCACAAGGGAACTTTGGGAACGGTGTGAAGCACCGAAAGCATCGCATACGAAATAGTCGAACATGGGCGCAAGAGCCGTGACGACTTCGGAATCCGCATGAACTTCCATGTCGGCTTCTATGGCTTCCGAATCGATTTCCCGCACATTACCCAGCAGCAGAACTTCTCCCGATTTCAGGGACATTATTTCCTTCTTGGCTTTGTCGCCGAGAACATCATCCACGTACTTTACGGGATAGTTGAGATTTTTGGAAAGACGTTCGGCATGCTGATTCAAAGGAATGAAGTCCCAATGGTTTTTTCTGCCCTGATGGGCGATGATTACCAGTTTCGCTTTCTTCCCTATGAGTTCTCTGACGGTAGGTACGACTCTCCGTATGCGTGAATCGTTCAGTATCTTCAGCCCGTCTTTCTCCAGGGGGCAATTTATGTCTACTCTGAGCAGGACTCTTTTGTCCCTGAAGTCAAAATCACTGAGAGTGTAGAATTGCCTCATGTTTCCGCCTCATCTTTTGTAAGGTATGCCGAGAGCTATGTTTGTCAGTCTTGTGGATTCGTCGGCTTCGCAGAGTTTGCACATGGAACGGATACAGTCCACGTTCTCGGGAACCACATCGGATTCCTGATGAACCGCCTGATAATAGTACAGCATGTTGCCGGTGGATTTGATTCCGTCCTCCCAGACGACGATTTCATACATATCGGATCTGTCTCTTCCCAAATCGCTTGCAAGCTCCATGATTTCCGCCGTGGATTTGATTCCCGAAGACGAATTCACGACTCTGACTCTGGGCGAGTTTCTTATGACTTCGATTGCTTCTTCGGTGGTTACTTCGTTTTTGAGTTCCAGCGTAACAGTGTGCATGTGCATAATCGTGGTCGATGCTTTGATCGCCATGGTGTTGATGTTCAACCAGGGCATTATGCTCTGAACATCGGGGCCGTGATGCGTGGGCAGTTTAACCGAAGGTTCCAGAGCGTTGATGGGACCTCCTTTGCTGTCTCCGGGATCCGCCCCTCTTCTCACAAGGGTGACGTATGCCTTTTCCACTCCGAACTGACGGTCCAACGGGAACACCGTTCTCAGCAGTCCGGTTGTGTTACATGAAACAACGCGTGAAAACTGAGCCCCCCAGGATTCCTGATAGTTTGCGGTTGAATTGAACGACGTACCGGCAAGGCTGTGATCTTCCCCGCCCTGAAAAATTGCCTTTACTCCCGCTTTGGAATACATATCTTTGTACATCTGCCCCACGTTTCCGGGGGTGCAGTCAACTATGATATCTGCTTTTTCGCACAGATCTTCGACGGTTCCTTTTACGGGAACTTCGGCTTCGTCGAACAACGGGATTCTGTCGCCGGGAACATAAAGATCAAATCCTTTCGCTCTCGCAATTTCGGATTCAAAAGAGGGTCGGGTTTTGGTTACTCCGATAACTTCCATATCTTCCTGAGCGTCCACCGCGGTGGCAACTCTTTTTCCGATTGTTCCGAAACCGTTGATACCTACCTTTACTACAGTCATGAAACACCTATTGCAGGCATATGCCCCCAATAATACATAAAGTTCTTCCGTTGACAGGTTTGGAGTTCCGATTTTCAGAAACACTATTATAAAAACTGATGTAATAACCAGCTCGGAGATTATACCATGAAAGGAAACAGAGCATTGCTCCAAATGCTGGAGGACAGAGGCGTAGAGACCATGTTTGGATATCCGGGAGGAAGCGTAATTTCGATTTACGATGAAATTATGAACTCCTCGATCCGCCACGTACTCGTACGCCACGAGCAATGTGCCGCTCATATGGCCGACGGTTTTGCCCGCGTCAGCGGAATACCGGGCGTCTGTATAGCCACAAGCGGTCCCGGTGTCACCAACATGATTACCGGGATAGGCACTGCGTATGCGGATTCCACTCCGATGATTGCATTGACCGGACAGGTCGGCACCGGTTCACTGGGATTGGGTGCTTTCCAGGAAGTCGATGCATACAGTCTGCTTATGCCGATTACCAAACATAACTTCAGAGTCCTGGATGTGGACAGGCTTCCTCACGCCATTGACGAGGCCTGGCAGATATGCCAGGTGGGAAGACCGGGTCCGGTTCACATAGACCTTCCGTCGGATCAGATGAATTCCGAGATTGACGAAAGTCTTCTGGGTATGACTTACGGAGTCAAACATCCGAAGGAAGACATGTCTGAAATCGGTCTTGCGGTTCAATGGATAAAAGAAGCCGAAAGACCGGTTCTTTTGGTCGGAGGAGGATCCATTAACGCAAATGCCAGCGCGGAAGTCATCAAACTTGCGGAAATGATCAACGCTCCCGCAGTGTCCACTCTCATGGGGATCGGTGCCATGCCGACAACCCATCCGCTGAACCTGGGACCTCTGGGTATGCACGGAAGACTCTGTGCTCTCGATGCATTCAGAAATGCGGATCTTGTGATTGCTATAGGCACCAAGTTCTCCGACAGAACTTTCAGCGCGCATACCAGGTTCAACAACGACTGCAGAGTCATTCAGATTGATATCGATGCGACCGAGTTCGAGAAACACGGAAACAGGGACATAAACCTCCTTTGCGACGCAAAGAAAGGAGCTCGGGCACTGATAGACGGTCTTTCCGGATACGGTAACAATCATACGGATTGGGACAAAAAGTATTCCGATTTCAAAAAACATTGCCAGTGCAACATCGACATAAACGATACCCCCATCGTTCCTCAGAAAGTTCTTTTCGAACTCAATAAGTTCATTGACAAAGATCACGACATGATTGTCACAACCGATGTGGGCCAGAACCAAATGTGGGCGATGCATTACCTGCACGTTCACAAACCCAGACACTTCCTTTCGTCCGGAAGTTTCGGAACCATGGGATTCGGTCTGCCGTCGGCGATAGGCGCGAAAGCCGCCAAACCCGACAGTACCGTCGTCACCATAACCGGGGACGGCGGATTCCAGATGGTTCAGCAGGAACTTGCCACAGCGGTTGCGGAAGATTTGCCGGTTGTGATAGTTCTGCTGAACAACGGATGGCTGGGTATGGTCAGACAGTGGCAGAAACTCTTCTGGAACAAGAGATACAGCGAAACCGATTTGGTTGTCAGTCCTGACTTCGCCAAGATTGCCCAGGCTTACGGTGCCAAGGGAATGACAATTACCAAACCCGGCGATATCGGGGACGCCCTCAAAACCGCAATAGACAGCGGAGAAACATATCTTCTGGATATTCACGTGGATCCCGAGGAAGACGTACTCCCTATGCTGCCGGCGGATCCGAAGCAGGCTATGGTGAAAGGCCGCTGCCCGTACTGAAGAGAATCTCTTTGTTAAAGGAGACAAAGAAACGATACTTTTTAGTGTATAAAGTAGTTCGACGTGTCGATACAAGGTGTAATTAAATGAAAATATACCATGATTCGGATGTGGACATTAATGTCCTGAAAGGAAAAACAGTCGCAGTACTGGGTTTCGGATCCCAGGGAAGAGCTCAGGCTCTCTGTTTCAGGGATTCCGGACTTGACGTTGTCATCGGACTCAGAAAAGGCGGAAAGTCCTGGGAAAAAGCCAAAGAAGACGGATTCAAGGTTTTTGAATTCGGAGACGCCGTAAAGAAAGCGGATGTCGTAATGATGCTTTTGCCCGACGAAGTTCAGCCCAAGGTGTACAAAGAGTTCGTGGAGCCCAACATAAAGGAAGGCGCCGCTCTCGAATTCGCCCATGGATTCGCAATAACCTACAAAACCATCGTGCCCCCCAAGAATGTGGACGTTATCATGATGGCCCCCAAAGCACCCGGCGACAAAGAGAGGGACGTATTCCTTGAGGGATTCGGCGTTCCCGCTCTCGTCTGTGTTCACCAGGATTACACCGGAAACGCAATGAAAACCGCATTGGCATTGGCCAAAGGTCTCGGTTCCACCCGCGCCGGTGTGTTTGAGACCACCTTCGATAACGAGACTCTTACCGATCTCTTCGGTGAACAGGCAGTTCTCTGCGGAGGTACCACGGCTCTTATCAAATCCGGTTTCCAGGTTCTCGTTGACGCGGGATACCCCCCCGAAATGGCTTACTTCGAAGTATGTCACGAAGCCAAACTCATCGTTGATCTGATCAACGAAGGCGGATTCGAAAAGATGTGGCATGTTGTTTCCAACACCGCCGAATACGGCGGTCTTGTCAAGAGGGACCTGGTCATCACCAAGGAATCCGAAGAAGGCATGAGGAAGATTCTCAAGGACATCGAGTCCGGCAAATTCAAAGACGAATGGACCGCCGAATGGGCCAACGACCTCAAGTACCTGAGGGAGATTGAAGAGAAGGAGAAGGACCTCCAGATCGAAATCACCGGCAGGGAAATCAGGAAACTCTTCGAAAAGAAGAAGAAAAACTAAACATATTCATGAGCCGGGTGGTGTTGTGAAAAAACTCAGAATTGTCACAAGAAGCGGGGAATACCTTGCCGTATTGGACGATTCCGACATATCCAACGCCGTCTGGCTCTCTTTACCCCAAAGACCCACCGTCAACATGATGGGGGGCGAAATTTATTTCGAAATGCCTTTGGACCCCGATGTCAAAGGAACCGAACGCGTTACGGTTTTGGAAAAGGGGGATATTGCGTGGTGGCCCGGACCCCGCGCAATCAGGATATTTTACGGCCCCACCCCTTTAAGCGAAGAAGACGGAAATCCCGTCTCCTCCCATCCCGTCATCAAAATAGGTCACATCGAAGACTGTGAAGGAATCGAAGATTCCGGCGACAGGCAGAGAATACTGATGGATCGGGAATTCTGAATCGGCCTGCCTGAAAGGCTTTGAAGCGGTTTTTACTGACTTGGTAATTGAACCGTAATGCATATTTGACACAATGAATCATTTGATTCAAAAAATGAAGGAATGTATCATCACATTCACGAATACCGTCACGACCGCTATCGGTATCCCTATGACCATATACTTCCAGAAATCGATTTTTATTCCTCTTGCGGCGGCTTTCTCCGCCACGATTATGTTACATGCGGAACCCAGTAACGTTGCGTTTCCGGCCAGCGTTGTGGACGCCGCCAATGTGTATATGAAAACATCCACCTGAGGTATCATGCCGTTCAGCAGCATCACCGCCGGCACATTGCTTACGAGATTTGACAGAAGTATCGCCAAACCTGCGGTGGAAGCGAGCGTCGGAGTCTCGCCCTGACCGAATCCGGGAGTCAGTTCCGTCAGTTCACTCAGCAATCCCGATACTTCCACACCTTTCATGAGTATGAACAGACCGATGAAGAACAGCAGTATCGACCAATCTATTCTGCGTATCGCCCAGCCGCTTTTTTCGGGTTCCTTGGATATCACCACAATCAGAGCGATTGCCCCCGCAATCAATGCCGGCACACTCATCGGAATACCCAGTTTTCCGCTGAACGCGAATCCGACAAAAGTCAGAAGTGCGACAAACAACAGTATTCCGAGACGGGTTCTGTCGATGTTCATACGTTCCTCGTCTTCCGATTCGGAATCGACGACGGTTGAAAGTCTCCTGCGGAAAAACAGAAGAAGCATGAAGTATGCTATCGGCAGGCATACAAGCGCCGTAGGCAGCTGATTGGCTAGAAACTGCATAAATGATATTCCGTGTTCCGAAACAATGAAGGCGTTCTGCGGATTTCCTATGGCGGTGGCCACGCTCCCTATGTTGGCGGATATCATTGTACCCACAAGATACGGAACCAGATCCGCCTTCAACGCAATACAGCATCTTATCACTATAGGGGTGAAAAGCAATACCACCGCATCGTTAAGCATAAGAGCGGACAGCAGCGCGTTCAGGCACATAATCACCGCCAACAGCTTGGGGCCCGCCGCAAACCGGGAAATCATCCAATCGGAAATTATCTCGAAAAAGCCGCAGTACTCCAAACCGACGACCAGCGCCATCATACCCATAAGCAGAAACAGAACATCGGTGTTGACGGAACCGAGAGCCGTCATCGGCGTCACGACGCCGAACACTATCATGGCCGCCGCGCCCAGAAGCGCCGCTCCGGTACGGCCTATCTTCAGTCTTTTGTTGCCGCGCAGGGAAATCAGTGCATAAGTCACTGCGAAAATTATCAATGCGGTTATCATACACCGTCGGTATTCCGGGAACTGCGATTACGGATTTAACGGTTGGTCACGGGCTACAGGTTTTTCAGAACTCTTCGGATGTTTATCTTCCGTTGGGTCGTTGTAAACTGAAGGCCGAATATGATTATGACCCGAACTTGTCAAAACAAAAAATATAATCTCTTTGAACAGGACACAGAGTCAGATTCTTGATTTTATACGATAATCATCGACTTGTCAAACGACGTAAGTCTCTCGGCCCCGTTCTTTTTCACAAGACAGGTGTCTTCGATTCTTATCCCTCCGATTCCCGGAAGATAAATTCCCGGTTCGGCGGAAACAACGTTTCCTTCATGAAGAATCTGTTCCGATTTGCTGTATACGGATATTGCTTCATGAATATTCATTCCCAGTCCGTGACCGAAAGTATGAATCATCTTTCCCCTGAATTCGCCCGCATCGATTATCTCTCTGGCACGTATGTCGGCATCGGCGGCGGAAGCACCGTCTTTGTAACAGAGGAATCCTTCTTCCTGAGCCTCTCTGACGACCTCGTATGCTCTTTTCAGAACCTCGGGGGGTTCTCCGAAGAATACCGTTCTGGTAAGATCGGAACAGTACATGGAATACTTTGAACCGAAATCGAACAGCGCCGTATCCCCGGGTTCCAGCTTCCTGTCGGTGGGGGAATGGTGGGGCATCGATGAATTGGGGCCGAAGGCGGCAATGGTTTCAAAGGCGTTTCCTTCCCCTCCGTATGCCCTCATTCTCCTGTCTATTTCAGAAGCGGCTTCTTTTTCGGTCATGCCTTTTTTAAGAATCTCCGGGATTTCCCCGGCGACGGTTGAAGTGATTTTGCAGGCTTTCCGCATAACCTCTATTTCTTTTTCGTCTTTGACTGCAACGGTCTGTTCGATTCCTTTCGTGGCGTCCACCGGAGTGATGTCCGCCGTTTTTCTCACATACTCGACACCCGCGTACGTAGCGCTGCCGATATTGAACCCTACGTTTTTGCAACCGTCCAAAAGTTCTTTCAGAATTCCGTTTCTGTGTTCCCGGTTGTCGTAAACGTGACAGGTTCCTTTTCCCAGAGACGCTCCTTCGGCTTCCAAAGGACTGACTATGGTGTTCAGTTCACCGTCTCTCACAACGGCGATACCGCCTTCGAAGGTTCCCGAAAACAGTTCTGTAAGATACCAGTATGTCGTATCCAGAAACTGATTCTGTCCGTTTACGATGACGACCGCGTCCATGTCCGCGGTGTTTGACGTTAATCTCTCGGCCCGGGTGGTTCTTGACATTTTTTCAAAGATCACAGAGCGATCAGGACATTCTTTACCAGACTTCTCAGCGCATGAGACGCGGAGAGTGCGGAAAGGTGTGAAGTTCTCGGGTTGTCCGGAGACGGGATGTTGTATGTGTGACACACGGCCTGTCCGAAATCGCCGCTGTAAATCAGTTCGTGCGAGTTGTGAACGGCTTTCGGATCGACGATTACTCTTACTTTCGTTTTATCGAATCCTATTCCGAACAAACTTACCGTGGCCGCAACGTTGATGTTCTTGGGGAAGAGCTTAACGGCTTCCCTCGCGGGTCCGTAATACACTTCGGTTCTTTCGGTCAGATTGTCAACAACGATTCCTTTCTTCAAAACGTAATCGACGCCTTCGATGCTTTTCGGACCTTTGGTACTGATAAGTTCCACATGATCCACTCCCGCTTCCACGGCGGATCTCAGTCCGTCCACGCCGCAGACCGCGCCCGACGGAATGTACATGCGGGCTTCGGTTTCCGCTGCTTTTTCAAGAATTGAGGCTCTGAAATCGTCATCCACAAGAGCTCCCACGGACATTACCATTATGTTCACGCCTCTTTCCACCACCATCGGCAGATAGAATTTTGCGGCTTCCTGCGAAGCCGCTTCGATGACTAAATCAGAATGGTACAATTCCCCTTCGACGGAATCCACTGCCGTTGCTTTTTCCGTTTTTTCAGCAAGTTTTTCCGCCATATTGGGTTTACTGTCAAAAAGGTAAATCTTCGATACTTCCGGCAGACTGTCAGCAGTAAACGCCAGACTTGTACCGATGGATCCACATCCGATAATCAGTATTCTCATGATTTCCGAAAATAATCGGATATATTAAGAACTTGTGCAGTCGCTCTTTTTTATTCCGTAAATCGAATTTGCAATAAGTTAAAAATACGATTTCATCAAAGATACTGCGATAATCGAAATACAAAAACCTCTTGTTCCGATGATTCCTTTAATGTCTTTGTCAATGACGGGATGTGCACGAATACGAAAAATTGGACCATACGGCGGATGCTTTTGTCAGATGTACGGGGAAAACGTTGGAAGAATGTTTTGAAAACGCGGCATACGCGTTGTTCGATCAAACCGTGGATCTGAGAAGCGTGTCCCCGGTTGAAAAAATACACGTGGAAACGTCCGGGGAAACCGCCGAAGAGCGTCTTTTCAACTTTTTGGACGAACTGCTTTTCATAGAAGAAACGGAAAGACTGTTTCTGTGCGGATTCAAAGTGGTTTTCGAAGATGACAAAGTGATATGCGATGCCGTCGGAGAACGTTTGAATTTTGACAAACACATAACCAGAACCGAAGTCAAAGCCGTTACGTACCATATGCTGGAAGTTAACGAAAACGGACCGTATGTCACGGTTTTGTTCGACATATAATAAAATACCCTGATTGAGGTTAAGGGTCGATGTTAAAGATAGGCTGGTTCTCAACCGGCAGGGGCCCGGGTTCAAGAAACCTGCTCAAAGCCGTAATGGACGAGAAAGAAAAGGGGAACCTGAATATCGAAATATCTTTCGTGTTTTGCAACTGGGACAACACCGAAGAAAACAATCCCCGCAAAGAACAGAGAGAGATTTTCTTTGACATGGTCCGGGGATACGGCATTCCGCTGATTGCCTGTTCCTGGAAGAACTTCAAACCCGATCTGCGCAAAGAGGACAACGATGCCTGGCGTATAGAATACGGTAAAATTCTCAGGGCGGAAACGGGAAAATATAATTTCGATTTGGGCATACTCGCAGGATACATGCTTTGGATGGACGACGAAACCTGCAACACTTACGACATGATCAATCTTCACCCGGCTCTGCCCGACGGCCCGAAAGGAACCTGGGAGGAAGTTATTTGGAATCTCATGGAAAACAATGCCGATGCCCAGGGCGTCATGATTCACCTGTGCACCGAAGAATGGGACAGAGGCGCTCCTTTGACTTACTGCGGATTTTCCATACGCGGCAAAGAATATGACGGGCTGTGGTCGTCTTTCAACGAAAAACTGAAAAACGGCGGTTTGGAAAACATAAAGAACACCGAAGGAACCGATGAGCCTTTATTCAGAAAAATCAGAGAAGAAGGCGCAAAACGGGAACTTCCGCTTATCGTCTCCACGCTGAGAGCCTTTGCGGAGGGGGAAGTTTACGTCAGGGGAAAAGCGTTGTACGCCGGGAACGGAAAACTGGAAAACCCTTACGACTTGACAAAAGAAGTGGATGCCTCTTTAAGGTGACATCATGGCCGAATTCGACACATTGGACGATCTTGGATTTATCAACGATAAACAGTTTATTTGCAGCTGCAGGGGATTCCTTACCAGAAATAACGGAACCAGAGACGTCTGCGAACGTTTCATAAGCGGCGGCGGCCACTTTTACGACATAGTCTCAAGATACGATGCGTTATGCGCTTATGTGCTGGACCGGGAAGACGGACGCACCGGAAACACCATGAAGCTGATTGCTCCGTTCCTGAAGGCTTACGGCGTCGGGGATTTGCAGATGCACAACGTCAGTGCCGAATCTTTGGAGCTTATGCCCAAAGCGGGGCACACCATGCGTTACGCATTGAACGTGATGCCCACTTTCGTCACAACCAGCCTTTACGAACACGACGTGATGAATATTTTTAAAGAATTGGAAATTCCCATGGGCAATCTTACCTGTACGGATCTGAGTCTTGATTCTCAGGATATGTCCCGTTCGGATGCGAGAACGCTGAGAGGGGAGATAGCAAAGATTTCTTCTCTGCGGTTACCCAGAATCGAATATCCTTTGAACGTCCCGATGGAATTGGACGAACTTGACATGAAAATGCTGGATGTCATGGACGGAGTCGCCGAAACCGTCAATTCCCTGGATTCGGCAAACGCGATAATGAGATCCATGTCCTCCATAGGCTCCAACGAAAAAGCATACACGCTTTTGGAAATCAGAAGAAGGACTTCGATAGAACTTGACGGAACGGCATATATCGGAAGCGAAACCTCCGATTATCAGGCAATGGAATTGGTCAATGAAAGCGGGGGACTGTCCATGTCTTTCAACGGGGAAGATTTTGCGGTAAGGGGAAGCAACATTGCCGTCCTTTCCAACGACTGCACCGTTGCGGCCGTGATTCTTCAGGAATTCTACAACAGCGGAATAGGGGCTGTTTTGGAATTGGCGGAAAACTGGAACGGGGAGTATCTCAAAAACGGAAATTTCTCGGATCCGTATCTGGTGGATGCGATGCTGGAAGCCAATCCGAAAAAGCTTCCGGAAGTTTATGCGGTGAACCGAAAGAACGTGGACGAAATCGCCAAGAACAGCGCCGCTTACCGGAAGAAAATTCTGGGATTCAAAACAAGATATCCGCAGTCTTGAGAAAGAGGAATGGTGCTCCCGTCGGGATTTGAACCCGAGTGTCGGCCTCGAAAGGGCCGAATGATTGGCCTCTACACTACAGGAGCAGTACGCCGTCCATTATTGAGGATGGATAAAAAAGTTTGTGTTATATTGTACTGTTTTCAGACAAATATTACGTTGAAACGTGAAACTATTAATATAAAGATTCCAACATAGCTCAGATATGGCAATTAAAACAGCACCGGATACAGGTGAAGAAGACGTATCGCGTATACGTATGCCCAACATAAAAGAAGGGGAGATATTCGGGATAGCCGATCAGCTCCTGGGGGCTTCCAAGATACGCGTTATGTGCGAAGACGGGGTATCCAGAATGGGACGCATCCCGGGTAAAATCAAAAAACGCATGTGGATCAGGGAAGGAGATCTTCTGATTGTGTCCGTGTGGGATTTCCAGCCTGACAAATGCGATATAAAATTCAGATACACAAGGACACAGGCGATAAACCTCAGCAAGAGGAACAAAGTTCCGAAGTCCATCGATATTTACTGAGGTTTGACGCGACATGGCTTCCTACGATGAGATTTACTCCTACATGGAGAAGCGTGTCGATGCTCTTAAAACCAATAAAACCGGCGATGAAAGACAGACCGAAGGAGAAGTCTTCGACAAAAGAACCCTGATGGTTCTTTACGAATTCATGACCGACGGCATCATAGACACTATCCACTATCCCGTTTCCACGGGAAAAGAAGGAAATGTTTTCTACGCCGAAGATTCGGACGGCGACCCTGTGGCGGTTAAAATATTCAGGACCTCCACGTCCACGTTCAAACGGCTGGCAAAATACATCGAGGGAGACCCCCGTTTCAAAGGCATGACGGGAAACAGAACAAAAATGATTTATGCCTGGACCCAGAAAGAATACAAAAATCTCTACCGCTACATGAATGCCGATCTCCCCGTGCCGGCACCCATCGCTTACGAAAAAAACTGTCTGATCGAAGAGTTCATAGGGGACAAAACAGGACCTGCCCCACAAATCAAAGATGTTGAACTCGAAGATCCGACGGAAACTTACGAAGAAATAATATCCTTCATCGTCGACGGATGGCGGGAAGCCCGTCTGGTTCACGGCGATTTGAGCGAGTATAATATACTGATGTCCGATGAAGGCCCCGTAGTGATAGACTGCGGTCAGGCCATGGACATCGGATTTCCCGGAGCCGCAGAACTTCTTGAAAGAGATATTGCCAACGTGAACAGATTCTTCAGACTCAGAGGGGCGAAGATAATCGAACCCGAGAAAATCATGAAAAAGGCCCTGAACAAAAAAATCAAAAAGGAGAGAACATGAGAACCGTCAGAATTGCCGCCGACAGACTCGGCGCCCTCATAGGCAAATCCGGAGATACGAAAAAACTTTTGGAAGAAAGATCGGGGCTTGGACTCGAGATATCCAAAGACGGAACCGTCGTTATAGACAAAAGTGAAACCGGAGACCCGCTGATGGAACTGAAATTGGCGGATGTCATCAAAGCCGTCGGAAGAGGATTCAACCCCGAGAAAGCTTTGCGTCTTCTGGAAGACGACGAATACCTCGAGATTATAGATTTGAAGGAGTTCGCCGCCGACAAACAGATAAAAAGAATCCGGGGCAGATTGATCGGCAAAGAAGGAAGAACCCGTAAAATCATAGAAGATCTCACTCTTTGCGACATGATAGTTTACGGCAACACCGTGGGACTTATAGGAAACTCCGTAAGTCTGCCGGTGGCGAAACATGCCGTCGGTATGCTTATCAACGGAAGCGAACACTCAAGCGTTTACGGATACCTGGAAGGTCAGAGGCCCCGCCTCAGGATATCCGAAATGGGATTCGATCTCTGAGGTCTTCACATGAGCGACTGGGTATCGGATAATATTGACAAAGCGGAAGGGCTTGCCCGAAAAGGGTTATGCGATCGCTGTCTCGGACGCATGTTCGGAAAAGAAGAAACGGGCATGACCAACGAAACCCGCGGAATCATGCTTAGGGACGCACTCAGAGAATCCGGTAACGACATTGCGGCCGACGATCTTTGTCCTCTGTGCGGAAATATCTTTGATTTATTGCCGCGTTTCGCGGAAACCGTGGCGGAATCCGTATCTTCGGTGGAATCGGACAATTTCCTTGTCGGCACCAGGGTCGACCCGCTGATTGCCAAAATGGAAAAGGATCTCGTTGCCGAATTCGGACTGGAACACAGCGAAGCCATAAAATCCGAACTTAACCGCGAAATAGGAAAACTGGCAGGTCCGATGATCGACCGTCCCGTTGAATTTGAAAGTCCTCAGGTGGTTGCCTGCATTGACACCCGTTTCGCGGATGTGGAAATGGATATCAAACCTTTGTTCATAGCCGGACGTTACAACAAATACAGCAGGGAAATCCCTCAGACTAAATGGCCCTGCAGAGAATGCAAAGGAAAGGGCTGCCCCCGCTGCAACAACACCGGAAAAATGTATTCCACCTCGGTTCAGGAGATTATCGGGGATATCGCATTGGAAATGGCCGAAGGAAAGGAACACTTCTTCCACGGCATGGGACGGGAAGACATCGATGCCAGGATGATCGGAGACGGCAGACCTTTCGTTTTGGAAATAAGCAATCCCGTCAAAAGACAGATTGATTTGGACGAATTGGAAAAAAGGGCAAATCAATCGGAACTTGCCGGATACAGCTCGTTGCATTTTGTCGAACGGGAAACCGTCAGGAAATACAAGGGGGCGGACCCCGACAAGACCTATCGCGCACGTGTAAAGGCAGAGGGGAAAGTTAATAAACAGGAACTAATTGATGTAGCCTTGACGTTCAAAGATGTCTGCATTGACCAGAGGACTCCCACAAGAGTTGAGCACAGACGTGCCGACCTTGTCAGAAAGAGAGTAATCCGCTGGGTCGAAGCGGAACAGATCGACGATTATACCTTCGATCTTACACTTGAAACCGAAGCCGGGACGTATGTGAAAGAATTCGTTTCGGGAGACGGTGGGAGAAGCATGCCAAACTTCTCGGATTCCCTGGGAATCCAATGTGTCGTCAGTGAATTGGACGTGTTGGCAATCAAATATACAGAGCGTGAATGAGATGAAAGCATCCAAAGGACTAAGAACGAAGACCCGCCAAAAACTCCAGAAGAAGCCTAGGGACCGCGGTCTTTCTCCTATCACCAGAGGCCTCCAGGAATTTGAATCCGGAGAAAAGGTCAACATAGTGATAGACCCCAGTGTACACAAGGGAATGCCGTTCTCCAGGTTCCACGGTCTCACGGGAGTCGTAATCGGCTCCAGAGGAGCCGCGTACGAAGTCAGCGTCAAAACCGGCGACAAATTCAAAACCGTTGTCGCCAGACCCGAACACCTCGTAAGGAACGTACTCTGAACGGAGCAAAACAGGTGGAATCAAAATGACCGAAAGATATGCAAGTCTTGCAGAAGTTGCCGACCTTCTTCTTTCCGAGAAAGAAGCAAGAGGACTTTTGGTGACTCAGAACATAGCGATGGAGCATGCACAGCTCGTCAGCCAAATTTCTGCTGACGACGCGAAGAAGCTTATCGAAGAACTGAAAGAGGTTTCGCCTGTAACCAACTTTACCGCTGTGAAAATAGCGGACATAATGCCCAGATTTCCTACGGAAGTCCGTGCGATATTCTCTAAAGAGAGGGTGGTTTTGGAAAACGAAACCATAAACAAGATTTTAGAGATAGTCGCTAAATACCTGTAATACAGTACAAGGTGGGGAATCACCGTGGAAGAATACGTACGCGTTATTGATTATTTACCGCAGGGCATACCCGGCGGAGGCTATTCTAAAAAAGAACCGGTGTGTTTCGGAGTCGGCGAATCCGAATTCAAACTGTTCGAGCTTGTACCCCGGACAGGAGTCCAGATTGCCATGGGAGACCGCGTGTACGTCGGAGAGGACAAATCCAAACGCGACAAAATCGATCATATCAGAAAGAGAGTCGGATACGGAGACCTTACAACAACCGCCCAATCCGAATTGGAATACGCGGTTGCCGATATCGTAAGATTCAACCCCGACAGATTCGTAAGATTCTACAATGAAGCGATTCCCATCACAATGCGCAAACATGCCTTGGAAGAACTTCCCGGACTGGGAAAGAAAAGCATGGACGCCATCCTCAAAGAAAGAAGCGTGGAGAAATTCAAAAGCTTCGAGGATTTGTCCGCAAGAGTGCCCGTTGTGAAGAGTCCCGAAAAGCTCATCATCGCAAGAGTAATTGAAGAAATTTCCGCCAACGACCTGAAACGCTACATCTTTGTTTCAAAATGAAAGATGCCGGCCGTTTGATCAGGGAAACCAATCTGGTTCCGAAAAAAGAAAAGGGACAGAATTTTCTTACCGACGAAGCTACTGCGGACCGTCAGGTAAACTATGCGGAAATATCCGAAGGAGACGAAGTTCTGGAAATCGGACCGGGGTTCGGGATTCTCACCGAAAGACTGGTAAAAACCAAAGGGAACCTTACCTGCATAGAATTGGACGATAAACTTGCGGAACATATCGGAAATAAATTCGGAGATAAACTGAATCTCATCAGAGGGGATGCGGTGAAAGTCGATTGGTCCGAATTCGATGTTTTTGTGAGCAATCTCCCGTACAGTGTTTCCACGCCGATTATATTCAAACTTTTGGAACAGGATTTCAGAAAAGCCGTGATAATGGTTCAGAAAGAATTTGCCGACCGTATGGTTGCCAAACCCGGAACTAAGGATTATTCCCGTCTGACCGTGGGGGTGTATCACAAAGCCGAGTGCAGAATTCTGGAAAAGGTTCCCGCCGGAAGATTCAATCCCCGTCCCAAGGTGGACTCCGCCGTTGTATCCCTCGTACCCCGTCCAACGCCTTTCGAACTCAGGGATGAAAAATTATTTTTTAAAATCGTTAACCTCTGTTTCGGCCAAAGACGGAAGAAAATCGGCACAACCCTGAAAAACGCAGGCATCGTAAAAAAGGATTCGGAATTGCCCTATCTCGACAACCGCATCGAGGATCTTTCGCCGGAAGAAATCGGGGATTTGGCAAACCTGATAGCCTCGGATGCGACAAATGTATAATGTCGGCAACGGGATACGGGTACTGATCCAATGCTTATAGGAATTGTAGGTAAGCCCAACGTGGGCAAATCAACTTTCTTCGCCGCCGCTACAATGGCCCCTGTCGAAATCGCAAATTATCCGTTCACTACCATAGAGCCCAACAAGGGCGTCGGATACGTAAGATCCGTCTGCCCCTGTAAGGAATTGGGGGTTCAGTGCACCCCTCACAATTCATCCTGCGAAAACGGAACCAGATGGATTCCGGTCGAACTTTTGGATGTTGCGGGATTGGTACCGGACGCATGGGACGGCAAAGGACTCGGAAACAAATTTCTTGACGACCTGAGACAGGCGGACGCTCTCATCAACGTAATCGACGTAAGCGGCTCCACCGACATAGAGGGCAACTCTGTGAACCTGGGATCTCACGACCCGGTGGAGGATATAACCTTCCTTCAAAAGGAAATAGACCGCTGGATGCTGGAAATAATCAAAAACGGTCTTTCCAGAATAGCCAGACAGGCGAATATGCAGGGAACGAAGCCCGAAACCGTCCTCGCCGACAGACTGGCAGGCTTAAAAGTCACCGAAGGACAGATAAAAGAAGCCCTGAAAGTAACGAATCTGCCCACCGATCCTTTGGCCTGGGACGATGATTCGTTATTGCTGTTCTGCGCAAAACTGAGAGAACTCAGCAGACCTCTGATGGTTGCCATGAACAAATCCGACATCGCTCCCGAAAATTTTGTGAACAAAGTCAAAGAATTTGCCGAACGCTCGGCCCCCACCATGGCGGAAACGGAACTGGCACTTAAGAAAGCCGCGGCGGGAGGAATGATTGACTATACCCCGGGCGATGAGTCTTTTTCGATAAAAGACGGCGTAAACTTAAACGAGGCTCAGAAAAAGGCCCTGGATTTCATGAACGACAAAATTTCGATGTACAAAGGCACGGGGGTCCAGGAATGTCTGGAAACCGCGACTTTCGCTATGTTGGATCAGATAACCGTATATCCGGTGGAAGACGAAAACAAATACACCGACCATTTCGGAAGAGTTCTGCCGGACGCTTTCCTGATGCCGAGAGGTTCCACCGCCAAAGATCTGGCATATAGGGTTCACACCGATCTGGGCGATAAATTCATAAGAGCCGTGAACGCAAAAACCAAGAGAACCGTTGGTGCGGATTACATACTGCAGGACGGGGACGTTATCAGAATCGTGGCGGACAAGTGATCGGCATGAATACCTGGGACGTAAGACTGTTGGCCGCTTCGTACATACAAGACGGCGAAGACATGGTCATAGAATTGTTCGGCAAAACCCGGGAGGGCCGTTCAATCACAGTCCTGTCACGGGGTTTCAGACCTTATTTCTTCATCGTTGACCCGACCCCCGCTATAGAGGGGTCTTATAAACTGGATCCCGAGGTTCTGTCGGCGGAGCATGACGAGCTGCTTCGGGAAGGGGTCATGAAGGACGTTCTCAGGGTCACAATCAAGTATCCTTACAAAATCACGGAATACCGAAACAAAGCCAGAAAAGACGGGTTTGAAGTCCTTTCCGCAGATATCCCGTTCCATCTCAGATACATTTACGATTTGGATATCGGAGCCTGTCTGAAAGTCATCGGCAAAGAAATCGAAGGAAGCTATCATACCGATCTTACAGTGGAAATGGAAAAACACGAAGAACTGGATCCTTTTACCCCTCCTCTGAAAATCATGTCCTTCGATCTGGAAAACAGTGTCGAACACGATTTCCTTTATTGTATTTGCGCGGTTGTTTCCGACGGAGAGAAAATTAGGGAATGCGAGCCCATAACCGGAAGCGAAAAGGACATTATTGTCAAATTCGGAGAACTTATACGGACCGAGGATCCGGATATCATAACGGGATACAACATCGATAATTATGATATCAAAAAAATAAAAGAACGGGCGGAAGCCATCAAGCTGACGGATGCGATGCCCTGGGGACGGGACGGCGGGCAGCCCCGTCTGATAAGCGAACGGTTCTGGCGGGTCAAAGGGAGACTCGTGATTGATGCCTGGTGGGCGGTCAAACGGGAGATAAGACCGAAACAGGAAACTCTTAACGCCGTATCCATGCAGCTGTTCGGAGAAGGCAAACTGGATGTCGATCCTTCGGAAATGGACCGGGAGTGGAAAGAGAACCGGGAAAAGGTTCTGAAATACTGTATGAAAGACGCGGAGCTGGCATATCGCATTTTGGACGAAATTGACTCCGTAAGGAAGAATATGGATTTGGCCGCGGTTTCACGGTTGCCGGTGGAGGACGTATTAACCTCCGGATCGTCCCAGCTTGCGGATTCCCTGCTTATACGGTTGGCCGACCGAAGCAAAGTCGCCGTTCCCAATATGGGCGGCAGAACAAACGGAGCGGATCAGATAGAAGGCGGTTACGTTCACACAATGAACCCGGGATTGTATCACTGGGTCGTTGTACTGGATTTTAAATCTATGTACCCCTCTTTGATTATTTCCAAAAACATATGTTTTACGACTTTATCCGAAGACGGGGAAATCGTAAGTCCCGCAGGTGCCAGATTCATGTCCAAAGAACGGCGGAAGGGACTTCTTCCGACCATATTGTCGGATTTGATGGATTACAGGGACAGCATAAAAAGTTCGATGAAAATTGCGCACGATGAGCATGAATACCATTACCTGGACGGTTTGCAGGCAGCCGTCAAAATTCTTATGAACACTTTTTACGGCGTGTTCGCTTCTTCGTTTTACAGATTCACCAACAAAAATATCGGTGCCGCAATCACATCCTTTGCCAGAGGAAACGTGAAGGGGATTATCAGCGAACTCGAGGCCGACGGCATCGGCGTGGTTTATTCGGATACGGATTCGGTGTTCATACAATCCCCGGAAAGCAACATTGAGGGTTCCGTCAACTTCGGTAAATCGCTGGCGGAACGGTTCTCCACCGAAGGGGTAATTCTCGAGTTTGAAAAATTGATCGAACCTTTATTCTCGCACGGTAAGAAAAAGCGGTATGTCGGACGGGTGGTGTGGCCGGTCAAAGAGGATGATCTGCTGGTACGGGGATATGAAATCCGACGTTCGGATTCTTTTGATTTGCAGAGTGAGTTGTTGGAAGAACTGTTCGAAAAAATACTTGACGAGGATAACGAGGGCGCCGTCGTTTATGTTCGGGAGACCGTGCAGAATACTCTGCACGGCAAAGTCGATCCGAAGGAATTGGTCATATCCCGAACCTGCAAAGGCGTAAAGGCCTATGCCAATCCCGAAAGAATGGCGAACGTGCAGGCCGCCCGTAAAATGGTGGCTCTGGGTTATGACTTCATACCCGGCATGAAAGTATCGTGGATCGTCACCGACGGTTCCGTGGTTCCTCAAAAAGTCGAACCTTACGTAAGCGGAAAGAAATTCGAACACAAACCGGATTACAAATATTATGCGGGACGGCTCGCACAGACCGCTTCCAGAATCACGGAAGTTTTCGGTTGGACCGAAAAAGATCTTATGCTGGGAAGTCAGCAGATTACTTTTGACATGGACTTCGATTACGACAAATCACCCGCCAAAAAAGAAAGGCGGCAGGTAGTCGAAAACAAGGAAGTCAAAAAGAGCAAGGGAACAAGTTTGAAAGATTTCTTCTGATACCGTCAAACGGCATCAGATGATGACGTATGCCGCAGTGAAAACAACGGAAGACACTACTGCAACCGCACAGATAACCGATTTTATGTTATATCTGTCGTCCACGGCTTTCTCCAGACCCGCAAGGTAAATTCCATAAACACCCAATATGAAACCTATAACCGGCACAAATAACCCGAAAGGATCTTTAGCCAGTCCGATTAATATACCGTAAGGCGAAAATATTGCTCCGAACAATATGCCCGCAATACCGTACACATACGGTGCCAAGGATGCTTTGTACTCCTCTTGGGGGGGAGTCTGCCTGAGATCTACACCGCATCCGGGACAGTTTGCAGAGCCTGCCGGAATATCGGTGCCACAGTCGATGCAATACGGCATGCGTGGTAATGTGCATGGTCCCGTTAAATAAGTTACAACGGGCTCCGTAGTTAATAATTAAATACTCAACTACAATCAGGGCAATCACGGAGCATTATAAGCTCTGCGGAAATGTGCCTGTAACAGGGTGAATCCGAAAAGGTGATACAAATGGAAAATGACACTCAAAACGAGGTACGTCCCGTCAGCGGTAAAAGCATGTACAGCTACATCGGCGACGCATGGAACGTGCCCGAGAAATCTTATCTCAGAGAATTGAACCATGAGAGAAAAATCCTTTGGAGAAGGGAAGAAAACTTCGTCAGGATTGAAAGACCCACCCGTTTGGACAGGGCCAGAGCTCTCGGTTACAAAGCCAAACAAGGTTACGTTGTTGTCAGAGCCCGGGTCAGAAAAGGCAGCCTCGGAAGGAGGACCATCAAGGCCGGAAGAAGGGCTAAAAGAAAGGGTATGAACAAAATAACCACCGGCAAGAGTCTTCAGCGCATGGCAGAAGAAAGGACTGCGAAGAGATACCCCAACATGGAAGTTCTGAACTCTTACTGGGTCGGAGCCGACGGACAGCAGGAATGGTACGAGGTAATCCTTGTGGATCCGGCGCACCCCGTCATAAAGTCCGACAACAAGATCAATTGGATCTGCGACAGCGCCAGCAGCAACCGTGTTTACCGCGGCAAGACTTCTGCGGGTCAGAAGGGCCGTGGTATGAGGACCACCGGAAAAGGTGCGGAGAAATCCAGACCTTCCCGAAGGGCCAACAAGCGCGGCAACAGCGAGAGACAGCGTCTCCGCGACCCCACGAGACACTGATTCGGGGCTTTGCCCCGATTCAAACCATTTACCTTACTTTCTTTCCTTATTAAATTACGATTGATTTTCATTCCTGATTAAAAATAGCATCATAAATTTTTAACATCAGTATAATCTGCATTTTACAATCAACAACATTGACGCATAATCATAAAAAGAAAGTATTCTGAACCGTATCTGATATATGTCCGGAAATTCACTGAGTTTTGATTCCCTTCGATTCTTTCTTAAGGAAATCCATCATCTCTCTGACCTTGTCATCGGACATCCCTATGGTCGGGAAATACACGGGCAGGTCGTAATCCGTAACATTGACATCGTTCAGATTCTCCAAAGAAGTTCCCAGAACATATCCGAGAGCACGGAAATCTTCCTCGCCTTCATCCAAAAATTTCATATCGGGATCGTAATGTGCCAGTATCCCGGAAGTGTCTTTGCCTTTAGCGGCTATTCTGCAACCTCTCTTCATCATCAGCCAGGCCGAAAGAGAGGCGCGGTCGTCCCCCAGCGAAGCAATGACCCTCCCCTGCGTGCCCACAGGAAGACCGCCGTGACCTCTGATATATTCGTCAAAAATATATGCCTTGTTTTCCCTGACTTCAATGAAGAAAACTTTATCGGGATCCGTTAAATTCACGCTTACGTTCAAGTGTTCGTTGGCTCCGTATATGGCCGAGCCGGCCTCACGTCCGACATCCGTGCTTCTGTAGGGATGCGTGCCTTCCCTCCTTGGTTTCACGGCAAAAGACATGCCTTCGGAGATGCGTCCTACGGAATACTCGGCGGCCCCTTTGCAGATGTCCTCCATCGATGACGAAGTCACTTCGGCCACTGACAGCGAGCCGATTCCGAATACCTTTCTCAGAGACTTTATCGTACCTTCGATATCGGAAGTTTTTACATAGAAACGCGTGTCCCCCTTCTCGATCAGGGCTTCCACTCCGTCCGCGGCCAACATCGAGAGCATTGAATCTCTGAGTTGATTTTCATACCTCATTCTGACCGGCGTACTCTTGAGACCTATCTCAGAGTATCTTACCATTATAACGGACACGGGTTGCACTAAACAAAATGCGGTAATAATCTTTTTGCCACATTCTTAATATGAAATTGCCAATCAGGAAGCCCATGGAACCCGTATTGATGATTGCCCTGATACTCGTGGGAATACTCGCAGGGGTCATGGGCGCATTGTTCGGCGTGGGAGGCGGTATGGTTATCGTACCGATTCTTACCATAGGGTTTGGTTTAGCGGCAAAGGATGCCGTCGCGATAAGTTTGGTCGGGATTGTCGCGACTTCGGTCGGTGCTTCCTCGGTTTATGTGGGCAAAGGTATTTCCAACGTCAAACTCGGATTGTTTATGGAAGTCACCACCGTCTTCGGCGCCATTGTCGGTGTGTTCATTGCCATGTATGTCAGCAATCTTGCTATGACGGTGGTATTCTCCATTGTGCTTGTGTATTCGGGATACAGGATGATTGTAAACTCCGGAAAAGACGTTGAACTCACCAAAGAACCGGGAAAGTACCACATGTCGTATTACGACGAAACCGAGAAGGCGTACGTGGGATACAACATACACAATCTCGGAAAAGGTGCCGCCATATCGACGGTTGCGGGAGTCATAGCTTCCATGACCGGAATGGGGGGCGGCACAATCAAAGTTCCGGTTATGAACATGTACATGGACGTCCCGATGAAGGTTGCAACCGCCACAAGCAACTACATGATAGGAATAACCGCTTTTGCGGGTGCCATTCTTTACTTTGTAATGGGCGAAGTCGACCTTATGTTTGCGGGCTCGGTTGCCGTGGGCGGATTTGTCGGCTCCATGCTGGGCACCAGGATCTCGGCACACATCAACGGAAAATCTTTGAGGAAATACTTCGCAGTGTTGCTTTTCGTCGTAGCGGCCATAATGCTGCTTAACGCGGGGGGATCTCTGTGAATCTCCACAGCTCGACCTCCAAAACCCTTTGGGGCACGGCAGTGACCGGCATAGCGATTATCGTTGTAGGATTGATCGCAAGCATGCTGAACTACGGAGAAAGCATTCTGTGGCTGGGACTTCTCATATTGATTATGTCCCCGATTTTTGGCGTAATAGTCAGCGCTGTGTCTTTGTTCATAAACAGGGACTATGCTTGGATGACAGTTGCGTTGGTATTGATTACAATGACCGCCGCTTCAATAATTCTTGCCGCGTATCTGTGAAAGTTTAATCGGTTTTCCGAAGTTTGAATAACTTTTCGGAGTGTAACATACGCAGTATCGGAAATTGACAAGGTTCATAAAAGTCGAATGGTGCGGGGGATGGGATTTGAACCCACGAACGCCTACACGAATAGGCCCTGAACCTATCGCCTTTAGCCAGGCTCGGCAACCCCCGCGCTTCGGTTCGGGAGTAACACTTAGTTGTATAAAAAGAAGTACGGCCGGACCCGGATCCGACCATTAAATCCATCAGGCCTTCATTATTTTCATCCAGCCGCCGGACTCGTAAATTCCCAGTTTTCTCTGTTCAAGAGCTTCTTCGAATTCTTCCCATGAAATTACCGTGAGTCTTTCGTTGTCACCCTTTGTGAACTGAACACCTTCGGTTCCCTTCACTCTGCCGGGTTGCAGACCTTTGGCCTTAGCAATCATTTGTGCCTTTGCAAAATCTATCTTATCCATCGCCATTATTTTTCCCTTCCATGAGGTAAGCCAGACTTACCGCGGGAGAACAATCTGCGTTGATTATATATAAAGATTCTTTAATTTGAAGCGAATTTACATACTGGGACATTCAAAAAACCATGAAAAACCAAGAGAATCGGAAAAGTTGATTTTGATAATTCCTGCCCCGGAAAAACAAAAATCCATCTTATAAATTTTGCATTGCGGTCAAAGGTCCAGAAAATCATCCCGCTCATCGGAGAAAATTTCCAGTTCCAGAAGCTCCCCTTTTGAGTTGTAAGCCTTCCAACTGTTCCGGTCATAGGGCAGACAGGTGATTATATGCACCCCTCCCCGGTTTGAGAAATACGACAGATCCTGTTCCGAAGGCTGATTCGAATAACCTGGATGGGAATGCACGGTTCCGATCAGACTGAAATCCACGGGTGCCATCCAATCGTTCATAAAACTGTGGGAATCGCCGTATACGGTTCCCGGAACGAGAATCATCTCGGAAATTATTCCGTCGTCCTGTCTGAGCATGCAAAGAAACTCGTCGGGATACGTGGAACGGGCGGCTTCGTTGAACGCATCTATCAGTTCGATATAGATTCCTTTGATTCCTTTTTTATTTTTCATCATATGGCATTCACCAATTTGTCTCTGACGTGAGAGTAAAAGTCCTTGTCGAGTTTGATGAATTTGGCATAATCGTCGGCTTTGGAGAATTCCACGTAAGTCCCTCCGCTCATGGTGTATTCGTGCTGTCCGTCTATGACTATCAGACATCCTTTGTCCAGTACCGCTTCGATCGTTATTTTTGCCGTTGAAGGGACTACGAAGGGTCTTGACGCAAATTTGAATGCGGCCATGGGAACTATCAGGAAGGCTTCCACCAAAGGATCCGTGATGGGGGAACCCAGACTCATTGCGTAGCAGGTGGATCCGGTTGTGGTGGAAACAATTACCCCGTCGGCACGGACTTCGGTGGCCAGGTGTTCGTTCACGTAAATTCTGAATTGTCTGATTTTTGCAACCGAATCCGTATGAATCACGGTTTCGTTTACGGCATCGGCAAGGTATTCGTTATTGTACCAGGTTTTCAGTTTTGATCTTTTTTCCACCGTATACTCCCCGCGTCTTATCCGGGCTATGCTGTCTTCGATTTCGTCCGGCTCTATTTCGGCCAGGAATCCGACGCCTCCGGCGTTGATGCCTATTACGGCAGCGTCAGTATGCTGGAACGCCCTCAGTATGGTTCCGTCCCCGCCGACCACGATGACTATGTCGGCTTCGATATCGTCCAGGGGTATTCCTTCCATACCCATCAGTTTTGCCGCAGACGTGTCCAATGCAACATTTTCGCCCTCAAGCGCTTTGTACGCCCTTCTGACATATTCTTCGGCGTGTTCTATGAATTCGTTGGCATATATCGCAAATCTCGCCGAACCGTGTTCTTTGATGTACGGCCTCATAACGTGATTGTAAACTTCTTTGCCGGAACATGCCACAAAACTTGCATGGGATCTGTTGTCCAACGGCATATCCAACGGATTTCCGCCCAAATCGTACACTTCGCCGCCGGCTTCCCTCAGAATCAGAGTGCTTGCGGCTATATCCACGGCCCTGACGCCGCGACTGTATCTGACGGTGTTCATGTAATACAGGTCGGCATTGCCCATGGCAAGAAGAGCCATCTCCAGTGAAGCGCATCCCATGGAACGGGAAGTCTTCACGTTTTTAGCCATTCGGAAGGCTTCGTCGGGAGCCGCGTTTCCCATGTATATCATTGCAAAGAGATTCGATAAATCCGGTTCCCTGACTCTTATTTCCCTTCCGTTGTAATAAGCTCCTTTTCCCTTGTACGCCCAATACTCGTCACCGGTGGCCAGATTACGCAAAAAGGCGGTATGCATACCGCCGATCGAATCCTTTCCCACCGCCATCGATATGGAATAAAACGGAATTTCAGCGACGGAATTGCTGGTTCCGTCGATAGGATCGAGAACCAGTACTTCGGACCCTCCGTTGTCCACGAAACCTATCTCTTCGCTGAGAATATTGATTTTAAGCCCTTCGGATTCGATGAATCTCAGCACTGCGTTTTCCGCGACTTTGTCTATCTCGGATGTGGGTGTGCCGTCATCGCCGATGCATATTTCGTTTCCGCGGTCGCAGGGGGACGGTATCAGCGACACCGCTTCCTGTACAACGTCCGCTATTTTTCGAAGGGTCTTCAAATCCATACCTCCCGATGGGGCTGATTCCCTATTTAGGTTTTGTAGAATCCTGCACAGGTATTATTACAACGACGGAGATTGGCGGGGCATGGAAAGTCTGAGGGGTTTGCCCGGAGTCCATGTCCGGGGAAATTCATTGTACACCCTGTCTTCGAATCCGGGGGTACGCGTGTACGGCGAACGTTTGGTTTCGGTCAACGGGAAAGAGTACAGAGAATGGAATCCCTCCCGAAGCAAACTTTCCGCGTATCTGAAATTGGACGGCAAATTCTTTCCTTTCGAAGAAAACAGCAAAGTTTTGTATCTGGGCGCATCGGGAGGAACCACCGCGTCCCATTTGGCCGATGTTTGTTTCAAAGGCTCCGTTGTCTGTATCGAGTTCTCGCCCAGAATGTTCAGGGATCTGGTTTCGGTCTGCGAAGGCAGAAAAAATATGATGCCGGTTCTGGGAGATGCCACCCGTCCGGAGGATTATGCGTTTGCGGCGGAGAACGCCGATGTGGTTTACCAGGATGTTGCTCAAAAAGGACAGGCCGGCATAATAGCCGACAATGTTGAAAAAACGGGTGCCAAATACGGAATGATTGCGATAAAATCCAGATCCGAAGACGTGACGGCGAGTCCGAAAACGATTTTCAGAGAATCGGAAGAATTCCTGAAAAACAAAGGATACAGAATTCTTGATAACAAAACTTTGGAACCTTACGAAAAAGACCATTCCATGATAGTGTTCGAGGTGTGACTGTGAATACGGTGTACACAGTGGCTTTCAAAGACGGAAAATATCTCATGGTTTTCAACACAAAAAGAAACGGATGGGAAATGCCGGGCGGCAAAATAGAAAAGGGCGAGGATGTCGAAAAAGCCGCAAAAAGAGAATATATGGAAGAGGCGGGATACGAAGTGGATATCGTATCGGTAAGAAATCTGAAGCACTGCTGGGTTTGTTGCGCCCGCTTGGGGGATAAGATTTGTGAATCGGAAATGGTCGGCGAACTGTTCGATGCGTTGCCGGAAAAACTTTCGTTTGACAGAACGGAATACGAAGATGTCATCCCCTGGGCGGAGAATGAATTAAACAGGGAAATCTGACACAGGACGGATGGTCAACCTTTTAATAGTGGTTGCAGATTGAAGTCACAGTCAAGCCACCAAACCTATTCGGAGTATCATATCATGGCAAGAATGCATGCAAGAAGAAGAGGAAAGTCCAGATCCAACCGTCCGTTGGTATCGGAAAATCCCTCCTGGGTCCCCATCGGAGAAAAAGAAATAGAGGACCTCGTTGTGAAATACGCGAAAGACGGCGTCGGCTCCGCCAGAATCGGCCTCATACTCAGAGACCAGTACGGAGTGCCCGATGTCAAACTCGCCACCGGCAAAACAATCACACAGATTATGGGAGAGAACGACGCTTTGTCCGCCATCCCCGAGGATCTTTCAAACCTTATGAGAAGAGCTATTTCCCTTAACTCTCACCTTAAGGAAAACAACCGCGATATCGCCAACAGAAGAGGATTGGCTTTGGTTGAAGCTAGGATCAGAAGACTCGAAAGCTATTACAAGGCAAACGATGTTCTTCCTTCAGATTGGAAATATTCTCTGAAGAACGCAGAACTTATGCTTAAGTGAGAGTAATCATGGACCGCAGTGTCCCTCCCAAACTTCTTGAACAACTTTCAAAGGCCGCAGACCTGGTCCGCGGCCATGAATTTATTCATATTGTTTCTCATTACGATGCCGACGGGTTGTCTTCCGCCGCCATTCTGACCAAAACGCTGTTGCGCGAAGGCAAAGAATTCTGTGTTACGTTATTGACAACCTTGGACGACGATACCTTCCGCGAAATTTCTTCCAGTAACGCAGACTGCATCATACTTTCGGACCTGGGCGCCTCATATGTCAAAGAATTGGATGATTTGAAACAGGACGTGGTGGTGTTGGATCACCATACCCCCGAAGACCGGGCGGAAAGGATTTGTTACATCAATCCCCACCTTCACGGAATAGACGGGATGAAATACGGTTGCGGAGCAACGATGTCATGTCTGTTTGCGATAGGGATGAACGATAAGAATTGGGACTTGGTGCAGATTGCTTTTGCCGGTATATCGGGAGACCGTCAGGATATGGACGGACTTAACGGATATCTTTTGGACGGCGGAATCGAAAGGGGATTGGTGAAGGTCGTGGAGGGTTCCGTAGTGCCTTTCGGGAAACTTACGGATAATCTGTTTCTGTCCACCGAACCTTACGTAAGAGGCGTAAGCGGGAACGCCGACGGTGTCGCGGCTCTCTTGACCGAAGGAGGCATTTCCCGGGATGCGGAAAGTCAGAATCTGTCCGAAGCCGAAAAAAGAAAACTGTCTTCCCTTATCGTGCTGAAACTTATCGAACAGGGTGTTGCCGCCGAAACAGTGGAAAGAATTGCGGGCGAAAAATATTCGCTCCGGGATTGGGATTTGGATTCCGCGGGATTGGCCTCGATATTGGACGGATGCGGAAGAAACGGCCTGACGGGGTTGGGGGTTGCGGTCGGTTGCGGAGACACGGACAGTATTGCTTCCGCCAAAGAAACCGAAAAGGAATACCGCCGCAACGTAATTCTCGGTGCCGCGGAATTGGATAACAGAGGATTGACCGAAGAAACGCATATTCAGTGGTTTGACAGCAGCAGTTCCGGATACACCGGGGTTCTTTGCGGCGTAGCCATGAGTTATTTTTCCAATCCTTTGAAACCGACTTTCGGAATCAATACTTCGGAAGAAATCGGAAAGGTTTCCGGCAGAGCGACGGACAAACTTATGTCCAGAGGCGTGGATTTGTCGGTTGCCCTGAAAAAAGCGTGTTCGGCGGTCGGAGGCTCCGGCGGAGGGCACCGCGTTGCCAGCGGAGGATCTTTCCCTTCGGAAAAGAAAGAAGAATTTTTGAGTCTCCTGAACAAAATTATCGGAGAGCAGTTCAGCGCCAGGTAACTTCGACTTCGTCGGTTCTGAACCTTTGTCTTACGGCGGTTTCGGAAATTTCCATTCTGACACCGGAATCATACATAATATGACCCAGCCATGCTATCATGGCACCGTTGTCCATACACAGTCTTCGGTCGGGAACGAACATTTCCGCGCCTCTGGCCTCGGCCATTTCCTGAACCATTTCTCTGAGGCGCTGATTTTGCACAACACCGCCTCCGAGAAGGACTTCGTTCTTTCCTGTGTGCGCCATCGCTCTTTCGGTGACTTCGGTGAGCATTGCAAACACGGTTTCCTGCACAGACATGGCCACATCTTCCAGCCTGTGGCCTTTTTCGTAAAGAGCCAGAGCCGCGGTCATTACTCCGGAAAACGATACGTCCATGCCTTTTACCGAATACGGTATGTCAAGGAATTCTTTGCCTTCCCGGGCAAGTTCTTCTATCTTGGGTCCTGCATAGAACCCCAAACCCAATTCTCTTCCGAGTTTATCGAACATGTTTCCTATGCCTATGTCCTCCGTCTCGCCGAATATTCTGTATCGGCCTTCGGAGAAGGCTATTATCTGAGTATTGCCGCCGGATGCGTACAATAACGCGGGATCGTCGCAGCCTTGCAGAACCCGCCCGATTTCTATGTGCGCGATACAGTGATTCACGCCCATGATCGGTATTTTCAATCTGTGAGACAACGCTCTTGCCGCGGTGGCGGAAGTCTTCAGGCAGGGGCCGAGTCCGGGTCCCATCGAAAATGCAATCAAATCCACGTCGTTTATGGATATTTTAGCTTCGGTCAGGGCTTTTTCGATGTCCGAGGCAACATTTTCGGCATGATGGTTGGCGGCTTCCCTGGGGTGCAATCCGCCCTGAAGCGGACGGTACATATCTATTACGTTGGCTGTGATTATACGTTCATCTTCGGAGTCGGCGATTCCGACTCCCAGCGTATGCGCCGTGCTTTCGATTCCCAGCGTTATCATCGGTTTTCTACAATCCCGTTGATTTTGTTCAAAACATTGATAGATCCTTCGGCCGCGAATTCGTCGTCGGATACCAGCACCGGAAAGGTTTTGTCCAATATTTCGTAAAAGGCCCCTTCCGCCAGTCCGTCGACGGTATCGACATTCATGATTTGTATCTCAACGCCTTTGGGAAGCCGTTCTTTGACATAATCGCATTTGGGACAATCGTTCTTGGTAAACAGCTTAAGTTCTGCCATAAGTGCGGAAAGAAACTTCCCATGATTAAAGCTTGTCGAAGAAATGTGCCAGAACATAAAGGAGCCGATTGTATATCTCTTCCGAACAGGAAAAGATATAATTACTTAGATGATATCCGAGGTCTGTTGGGCTCGTAGTCTAGCGGTTATGACGTCGCATTGACATTGCGAAGATCGCCAGTTCAAATCTGGCCGGGCCCACCACTAATTTTCGCACCTCGTTCGGTAACCTCCGCACAAAAGGTGCATTCCGTCGCGTCTTTTCCGCTGACTGTTTAACCAACTTCAAAGATGTTGCTCACGGTCTGTACTTTTGTGTTTTGGATAAACCTCAATGTGCAGACCACTT
>DAHY01000036.1 GCA_002498605.1 Methanomassiliicoccaceae archaeon UBA404
CAATGATTCGGGAAGCTTTCCGTTGTATGTCATATGATTTCCTCCTTATCCCAGTATTCTGGGTATCACTTCTTTCAGGGGAGTGATCACACCCTCTTTCAATTTGCAGTCAAATGTGGTCCAAACCGGCACATCCGTTAAAATGTGTTCGCCGGTTACGCAGGAAGTGCCGTGATCGGCAAAGTACACTATCCGTTCGGCATCGGAAAAATACTTTTCCATCATCTCATCAGTATGTTCCAGTACTTCGATTTTCTTGAAAGGGTCTTTTTGATGACTGTATTCGTCAACCTCGTCCACATGCAGGAAAACGTTCCCGTGTTCAAGAGCTTTTGCGGCAACAGGAAAACGATCGTCCAATTTCTGAATCAAACGTATGTCGTATCCCAACGACGAGCAGATACCCAGAGAAGTGGGACTGTCCGAAATGGCCGTCATTTTTCCCATCGATTCGAATCCGGGATAAATATGACCCAGTTTTCCGCAGCCCCAGGGATAGTTCGTAACGCCGTCCAAAATCTCTGCGACTTTGTTTACGAGTTTGCCGAGGTCTCCGGGCACTTCCACATATCGGGTGTTAACAGGCGGCGAAGGCAAGTCCGGCACATCCGAATAATCCATTGTCAGTACGGCACGTCCCTCAAGGAAGAAGTTGATTTCCGGATTGTAGTCTTCCAATATCCAGAGGTTGTCTTTGACGTGGAATTCAATGTCATCCTTTATGTCTCCCAAATCATAAATCCACTGAATCGTGTCATCGACGAATCTGGCCGGACTGAAGCGGAACGCATTTCTGCCGTCACTCATGTCAAGTCCGAGACCCAGAGCTTCTAAGGCGGCTCTGGAACTTTCGGGAGGATGTCCCGTGAAAAATTCATTCAGAAACAGATGAGTGTACGCCTTCCCCGTGGTTCTGAACCTGTTGACGGCTCTGAATCTGAGAAAAGGCATCTCTGCTACGTGTATGGGTTTTTTCCCGTCAAGCAGCGGATGCGGATGATCTTCCGCCCCGTCCAAAAGTACGAATAAGGTGTTCATTCAATCATCATCAGTGCGATTGCGGCCTGTCCGACCGATATACCGCCGTCACCGTTAGGTATTCTTTCGTGGAATATTAATTCATGGTCCGAGGTTTTGCCCAGCTCTTCGAACATCATCGATACGGCGTGATTATAAGTCACTCCGCCGGACATCCCGATGTATCCGTTTCCGGTTCTGTCCGCGTTTTCAACGGCAACCGCCACCAATTCTTTCATCACGTTGTACACTATAGAGTATGCAACATCTTCGGATTTGTCGTTTCTGTCTATTCTGTCAAACAGGTGGACGGTTTTGATAACGCCGTTTTCAGTGTATGTTTCATATCCGGGAATAAGAGAGCCGCGTGACAGCAGCGGCTCCAGTTTCATCGAAGGTTCGCCGTCGTATGTTCTGTTTTTGCAGACATCGAATGTGAACGACAGCGTATCCATCAATCTGCCCATGGAGGAGCTTTTTACGCTTGTATCCATGATTTTTCTGAGTATGTTCGCCTCTCCTTCGGGAAACAGGTCGGATTCCTTTCCGTTCATGGTATCCACGGCAAATTTCAGTCTCCGCAAATCGTAAACGGCTTTTTCCGCCCCGAGCAACGGGATGTTTTCCAAATGTGCGTCTCTTGTGAAGTCTTTCAGATCCGTTGAAATAACTTCTCCGCCCCAGGCATTGCCGTCGCTTCCGTATCCCGTGCCGTCAAGAGCGAGTACGGTTCCTCCGGTCAGACCGTTGTCAGCCAACAAAGACGCGGCATGGGCCCAATGGTGCTGAATTTCGACCAAAGGAACATCATAATCTTCGGAAAGAATCTTTCCGACCTTTCTGGTGGTGTAGGCGGGATGCATATCCATGGCAATAATTTCGGGAACCGAACCCACCATGGCCGTCAAATCCCTGATCGAACTTTCAAGGTATTCCGGAACGCCGATTCCCATACCGTCGCCCACGAACTGGGTCTGGTATATCCGTCCGTTCCGGGAAACCGAACCCGTAAGGTTTTCCTGTGCGCCGATGCCGATTACCGAGCCGTTGAGTCCTATGTCGATGTACGAAGGAATGCTTCCTCTGGATTTACGCAGATAGAACGTATGACCGTGAAACAATCTCAGTACGCTGTCGTCCGCACGATTTATGATATTCCGATTATGAAGCAGATACATGTCCGCTTTCATTTCCATGACGTCCCGGTCATCGGTCATCATAGGTTCCCCCGGGGGATTTGCGGAAGTCATTATCAATGCGTCTTCTTTCAGGCAATCGAAGAGTATGTGCTGCATTCCCGTGTAGGGCAGAAACATACCCACGTTATCCAACCCCGGTGCGACGGATTCCGGAACATTTCTTTTGTTCACCAGGACAATGGGACGGTGCGGCGATGTCATAGCCAGCATTTCATCTTCATCGGGATTTCCGTATTTTTTTGCGGATTCTTCGTTGCGCACCATTATCGCAAAGGGTTTCTGAGGTCTTCCGTACCATTCCCTCAGCCGTTCGGTGTTTTCGAGAGTGCCGCAGATATGCATACCGCCCCAGCTTTTGGCAACGCCTATGTTTCCTTCGGAAAGCATACGGGCGAAAGTCGGTATCGGGTCCCCGGGTATTTTTTCGCCGTTTATGTTTACAAGCCGATATGCGGGACCGCAGACGGGACAGCAGATTGTCTGGTGATGCAGTCTTCTGTTATCAGGATCTGAGAATTCTTTTTCGCAATCCGGGCACATCGGAAAATCCTTCATGGATGTGTTTGCCCGATCGTAGGGAAGAGACTCAAGCAGAGTGAATCTGGCACCGCAGTCGGTGCATGACGTGAAGGGATAGCCGGATCTGCGGCCCGGCGATCTCATCTCTTCCAGACATTTGTCGCAAACAGCCGTGTCGGTCGGTATGGATACGGATCCGCTTCCGGGCGAGGATTCGATTATTCTGAATCCTTTTCCGGATTGAAATTTTATGTTTTCCGTTTTTATGTCTTCGATGACCGCAAGCGGGGGGAGATTTTTCTTTAAAAGATCGAGAAGTTCTTCTCCTCTTTCGCATTCTATGATGACATCGGAACCGTCGTTGCGAACGTTGCCGCTGATTCCCAGTTCCGATGCCGTACGGTAGACGGCGGGCCGGAAACCGACCCCCTGTACCGTGCCCCGTATTCTTATTCGGGTCCCCCCGGTCATTTTCAAACCTTCAGTTTCACCGAACCGGCATTCCTGGCATCCGCCTCGCAATCGCACTTGTCAAACGCGATTTTCGGTATTCCGTTTTTCAGAAGGTTCACAATATGCTTTGAGTTTTCCGCCATCACTTTTTTCACCATGTGGGTATCGACGGGTTCGTCTTTCCACATGTCGTAATCCGTAATGGTTGCAAGACTGCAGTAACACATACCCAGTTCTTTTGTGAGCTGGCATTCGGGCACCAAGGTCATGCCTATGATGTCCGCAAAGTTGCGGAACATGTTGCTTTCCGCCCTGGTGGAGAATCTGGGTCCTTCGATGCAGATGTAAGTTCCGCCCTGGTGGTACTTTATGTTCAATTCCTTTGCCGCATCTCCGAAAACTTCGGACATATGGGGGCAGAAAGGTTCGGGAAGACTGATGTGTATCGCCGATTTATCGGTAAACGTAAGGTCGCGGCGTTTTGTAAAATCTATGAAATCATCGACTATCACAAGGTCTCCCGGGGCGTATTCTTCTTTGAGGGAGCCTACGGCACAGGCCGATATGACCATTTTCACGCCGAGTTCTTTCAGGGCCCATATATTGGCTCTGTAGGGAACATTGGTGGGGTTTATGTGATGATCTTCCGCATGACGGTACAGAAACGCAACGTCCACGCCGTTGAATTTTCCTATCTGGATTTTATCGGAAGGTTTACCGTACGGGGTATCGGGATACACAGTGGATTCTACTTTGAATGCGTCTTTGCCGTGTACTCCCGTACCGCCTATTATTGCAATCTTGGGCATGATTGCGAATTATAATTAAAGTATAAAGCAACGCAGTATGGGACCGGCGAACATCACAGATGTTTGATGGCCTCGAAAGGAGTGACCCTTACGGCTTTGTGGCTTTCTTCCTGTGTCAATCCCGCTCCCAATGCAATGTTCATCGCCTCCTGCTCGGTAAGCAGATTGTTGGGGGCGTGCGCATCGGAATTCACAATCATTTTTGCCCCGACTTTCCGGGCCATGTTCGCCACGTATCCGTTGGTTATGTTGTGGTACATTCTGCCGGTAATTTCTATCAGCACATTGTTTTTGACCGCGGCTTCCGCGGTTTCTTCGGACATAAATCCGGGGTGGGCAAGAACATCGATTACGGGATTCTCCGCCGCCGCCAGATTGGTGCCTTCGGCCACGGGCTCGGCCACGGTTTCGCCGTGAACAACAATCCACTTTGCACCCATTTCCTTGGCTCTGTCCGCAACTTCGGCTATCTTTGAAGGGGCAACATGGGTTATTTCCACCCCCGGAATCACTTTAATGACGTCGTCGCTGAGGTCCGAAACGTTTACTATGTTCGATACGACGTATTCCAGGTTGACCGAGTCTACGTGATCCGTAATGGCCAGGGCGCTGTGTCCCAGTACCGCGGCTCTTCTTACGAGTTCCGCCGGAATCAGTTCTCCGTCGCTGAATAAGGTGTGACTGTGCAAATCGGCTCTCATTGTCTTCTCTCCGCAAGTTCTTCGTAGGTGTCTTCGAGGGGAATATCTTCCGCTTCGATGACAACCATGGTGTGGTAAATCAGGTCGGCAAGTTCTTCGGACGCGGATTTCATATCCCTGTCCATAACGCTCAGGACGAATTCCGCCGCTTCCTCGACGACTTTTTTGCACATCTGTACGCGGTTCCTCATTAATTTACAGGTATAACTTTCATCCGAAGGATTTTCCTTTCTGTCCCTTATGGTCCGGGCAAGTTCGGGTATAATGGCAACCGTCCGTTCGGTGGATCCGTCGATGACGGTATCGAAACAGGACGGTTTCTCAAGGTGGCACGCGTTTCCGGTCTGTCGGACTCTGACAAGCAGCGTGTCGGCGTCGCAATCGGTCTGTATCGAAACAATCTTTTGAACGTGTCCGGATTCTTCTCCCTTTTTCCAGAGTTTCTTTCTGCTTCTGGACCAAAAATGGGTGTAACCTGTTGTTTTCATCAGGCCCACCGCCTCTTCGTTTGCCCAAGCCACCATCAGAACCTCGTTGGTTTTCCAATCCTGGACAACCACGGGTATCAGTCCGTTACCGTCATAAGTCAATTCAGTCATTCGATTGTCACCCCTTTCTTTTTCAGATATTCCCTGACATCGGATATCTTTATCTCCCCGTAGTGAAACACCGATGCCGCCAATGCGGCGGCGGCGTCCGTTTCGGCAAATACATCAAAGATGTGTTCGACGGAGCCGCAACCGCCGGAGGCAATAACCGGAATCTTCACCGATTTCGAAACCAGGGCGGTCAACGGTATATCGTATCCGGTTTTGGATCCGTCGCCGTCCATGGAAGTCAGAAGAATCTCCCCGGCTCCGAGTTTTTCAACCTTTGTCGACCATTCGACCGCATCCAAACCGGTGTTGTGTCTGCCGCCTTTGGTGTACACCTTCCATCCGTCTCCTTCTTTCCGGGCGTCTATGGCCACGGTAATTCTGTCTTTGCCGAATTCTTCGGCACATTCAGTTATGAGTCCGGGATTGGAAACCGCAGCCGAACCGATAGATATTCTGTCGGCGCCAACGGCAAGGAAATCTCTTGCGTCGTCAAGGCTCTTTATGCCGCCGCCGAAACACAGGGGTATTGAAATGTTCTTTGATACTTCGGAAACCGTGTTAAGCGAAACTTCTTTGTTGCCGGAGATGTCCAGCATTGTTATTTCGGAGGCTCCCTGTTTTTCATAGGACACGGCCATGTCTACGGGATTCCCCACGTCCCGGATATCTTCGAAACGGATGCCTTTCACGACCTTTCCGTCCCTCATATCGAGGCACGGAACGATCCTTTTGGAAACCATTACCTTACCTCCACCCTGTCCTTGGTGCTGAGTTCGCTTCCGCGGACTCTGGTGGCTCTGTGAAGCGCTCTGCCCAGAGCTTTGAACGAAGCTTCCACTATGTGGTGTTCGTCAAAACCGCGTATAACGGATATGTGCAGCGTAAGGCCGGCCGACATTGCAAAACTTCTGAAGAAGTGAGCGTAAAGAGGATCGGGACAATCGATATCGGCGTACGGACGGTCCACAATATCCACGGACACCATGACCAGCGCGTCGTCCATGGGTATGAATTCCGTGGCAACCCGTTCGACCGGCTGTTCTTCCAAAGACATTTTCATGACCGTTCCGAGGGTTATGGCCACATCTTCCACTATGTGGTGTTCGTTGTCTCCGCCGGCATTCATCTTCAAATCGAAAGATGCGTATCTGGCCATGGTCTCCACCATGTGTTTTAAAAATTGAATTTGACAGTCAACCCGGAATTCGCCGGTACCGTCGAGATTCAGCTCTGTCGAAACCTGAGTCTCCCTGGTATCGCGTTCCAATTTAGCCATTCTTGCGGTCATCGCAGGTAAGAGGGCTCATATCTATAATATTAATTGTTTCGGGCTTAATCGAAGACTATGTTAAGTCTTGGACAATCGACGCAATTGACCGTCTCGGCATCAACGCCTTTGGCGGCGCACAGTTCGTTGATCATACCGCTTTCTTTTACGAATTCGCAAATCGAACAGATTACTTCGATAACATCCAATCCGTCATGGATGGCATCGGCGGCTTTGTCAATCATTTTGTAGAAATCTTCGCTTTGGGGGCTGTTGTTTATAACATCGCTTCCGCCTCTTACGCCTTTGAGATACTGAGAAACGGCGGAACCCGTCACGCCGAAGGATTCTGCGACGGCTATCTGTTTGTAACCGTATCTTTCGATAAGACTTCGGGCTATGGCACTTCTGGCTGTGGGAAGGACATCCGTTACAATGAGTTCACAGGGGAAGTACATAGTAATCCATTGAAACATAAGCGGATATATTAAGATTCTCAATCAGGCATACGAAGGTTGAAGCGTTATCAGACCTGCCAGGGAGTCTTCCATTCCCAGGGCCGGAGTTCGTCGGTGTACAGGGCAAGGCCGACCACCGCGGCATAAGCTCCCAGATCCTTCAGGGTCTCCGCGTCTTTTCTGTCGGTGACGCCGCCGGAAGCAATGACTTTGTGAGGACATGAGGATATGAAATCCCCTGCCTGTTTTTTGTCTACCCCCTCTTTGCGGCCTTCCACGTCCACGTTTGTGTTCAATACCGCCGCCAACGGCAAATCTTCGATTGCATCGAACATATCGCGTACCGTGATTTCCGCCGATTCCTGCCAGCCTTTGACCGCGATTTTATCGCCGCGGGTATCCATCGCCAATGCGATTCTGTCCGGATACTCAACCGCGATTTCAACCAACCATTCCGGTTCGGTTATCGCCTTGGTTCCGACCACGACTCTGTCAACCCCCATTCCGATAAGTTTTCCGACGGTTTCGGTCGAACGGATTCCTCCGCCGGCTTCCGTGGGGACCCCTGAATTCTTTGTTATTTTTTCAATAGAAGCCAGATTGTCTCCTTTTCCGAAGGCGGCGTCCAAATCGACAAGATGCAGATACGTTGCGCCCCTGGAAACCCAGGATACGGCGGTTTCGAAAGGATCCGGAAGTTTGAGCTGTTCGCTTCCCGGTTCTCCGCCCACAAGCTGAACAACCTGTCCGTCCAACATATCCACCGCCGGTATGATAATCATATTTTTCACTTTCCGATCCGAGTCATTTGCATCCGTCGATAATCTCGGACGCCTTTTCCAGCAGCAGTCCGTTGAGTTCCTCGGTGCCCACGGTTATCCGGACGCAGTTTTCGGTTCTGCGTCTCGTTCCGAAATCACGTATCAGGATCCCTCTTTCTTTCAATCCGGAAACCAGAATATCGTGTTTTACGGGGGATTCGGCCAGAATGAAGTTGGAATCCGAAGGATACGTTTTGAATCCCAGGGATCTGAGTCCGGCGTCCAGTTTCGGGCGCTGTTCGTCCACGAGGGCGACGCTGTCTTTGATGAATTTCTGATCCTTGACGGCGGCTATGGCGGCACCTTCGCTGATCATGTTTACCGAATAGGGTATTTTTACGCAGTTCATCATATCGGCCACGTCCAGATTGGATATTGCGTAACCCACCCGCAGGCCGGCCATCGCATAGGCTTTCGAAAAAGTTCTGAGAACAATCAGATTGTCGAATTCGTTGACTCTTCCGACCATGGAGTTTTTGCTGTATTCGCCGTACGCCTCGTCGACAATGACCATGCCGTTGAACCCGGACAGGATTTCTTCGAAATCCTTTTGGCGGAAGGCGTTTCCGGTAGGGTTGTTGGGGGAAGGCATTATTGCTATTTTTGCATCGGTCTTCAGGAAACCGTCC
>DAHY01000018.1 GCA_002498605.1 Methanomassiliicoccaceae archaeon UBA404
TAATACCTTCGGTAATCATTAAGGTCATCGGCCGACATACGCGGATACAGGGGAAGAGTATACCCGAACATTCATCTTCCCTTAAACTGTCAAACGTTTAATATATTCGTATGGGGTACCAGATGAATATTCCCGATACTTTGTATCGACCGGTGAAATCATGTCATGTGCATCAAAAGCTGATAAGAAAGTCGGGGCCGACGCCGCGACCGATAAAAAGAAAAACGATACCGAGGGAACGAACAACGAGAAAGCTCGGGCAATGATGGCAAACAAACTGTACACCCGTCAGATGCCCGATGTGCTGCCTGAAAATTACAATGAAGCACAGGACGAAATCGCTCTCCACGGCAACAGAAAGTGTTACGACTGCTGTACCGAAGAACGCGGATGCTGCAGTCCGGGATGCACAATCTGTCTTATCGGCGTGGCCGCTGTATGTTGTCTCCTTTGTTGTTACACAACCGACGGTTTTAACGGCGCATGGACATATTGGCCGAACTGATTGAAGTCCGCCCACTGTTCAAAACGGTGGTCTCTTGAAACCGTATATCGCGGTTATGATCAAACCCACTCTTGAGTGTGAACGTTCATGCCGCCATTGTTATCATTTGCCGGAAGAACGCAGGTCCGGGCATATTTCATACGAGAGGCTTGAGAAACTCTTCAAACTGATTTCGGAAGAATACAAATCGGCATGGTTCATCTGGCACGGCGGAGAACCTTTGCAGCTTCCCTTTTCGTTTTACCGCAAGGCTTTCGATCTTCAGAAAAAGCATTTCGGCGAGGATTCGCACAGAGTGGGGAACACGATACAGACAAACGGAACGAACATAAACCGTAAGTTTGTTCGGTTCTTCGAGAACAACAGTGTGAATGTGGGTATCTCTTACGAAGGGCCGTACAACGATATTCTCAGAAGCATGACCGGCGAAACCGAAGCCGCGATCAAGCTTATGCAAAAACAAAATTCCAAATTCACCGTCAGTTGCACGCTGTCGGACGAAACCGCTGATAAACAGATTGAACTTTACCGATACTTCAGCGATTTGGGGATATCCCCTTCGTTTTCTCCCGTGGTTCCGAAAGGATGTGCACTGAACAACCCGTCCATGATACCGGACCCGGAGAAGTACATAAAATCCAGCATCGAAGCCTTTGACGAATGGTTGTACGATACCGAAACAAAGGTTCCGTTGCTGCCTCATTATCTGTACATGCTGAACGCAATCGGCAAATCCGCCTTCGCGGACTGTGCCCACACCTCGTGTCTGGGTAAGTGGCTTTGCATGTATCCCAACGGCAATCTGTATCCCTGTGCCAAAGGATGTCCCGAAACGTATCTTATGGGTAACATAGACGGCATAAGCAATATCGAAGACGTCTTTGTAAGCAACGGATTTGCGAATATTCTTGAAGGCACCGTAGTCCGAAGAGACAAGTGTGCCGACTGCGAAATATACAACTATTGCGCCGGCGGTTGCAGTATCGACGCGGAATGCGAAGTAGGCATTGAGAACAACGAAGGCCCTTCATGCAGAATATTCAAAGAAATTTTTACGCATGTCAAAAACGTAATGGACTCCATTCTCGAAGACAAACCCGACATGTCCCGTTACAACATGTTCGTACGTGACGCCATACTGGGGAAACTGATAAACCCCGGCATTATGAACATATAAAGTTTATTTTTTATTGCTGCCTATCTGTGTGATATCGTAAGGCGTAACCTGGTACACATAATAATTGAGCCAGTTTGTCATAAACAGAGTGGCGTGCCCTCTCCATCTCATGATGGGATCGTTTCTCGGATCGTCATCGGGGAAATAATTCCGGGGTATCGTCGGATTCATACCTTTTTCCAGATCCCGTTCGTATTCGTATGCCAGAGTTTTTCTGTCGTATTCCATGTGTCCCGTGACGAATACCTGTCCGGCTTCGGATACAACCACCGAAACGCCGGATTCCTGTGCCGCCGCCATAATATGAAGATGAGGATTTCTCCGGATGTCTTCCGCACGGACTTCGGTCCATCTCGAATGCGGCATTAAATATTCATCATCGAATCCGCTGAAAAGCGGGTCCTGATTCGACATTACCGTGATGGGGAACACTCCGGTCAATTTCTCTTCCAGGGGATATTTGGGTATCCCGTACAGATGATACAACCCGGCCTGTGCGCCCCAACATATGAACAGTGTGGAAACAACGTTTTCCACGGACCAATCCATAATCTCTTTCAATTCGTCCCAGTAGTCCACTTCTTCGAAAGGAATATTCTCCACAGGGGCTCCGGTTATAATCATTCCGTCAAAGGTTCTGTCTTTGATATCGTCAAAATCGATGTAGAAACGGTCGAGGTACTCCTTCGGAGTATTTTTCGACTCGTGGGTCATTGCTCTGAGCAGGAGAATGTTTACCTGCAAAGGGCTGTTGCTCAACAAACGTAAAATCTGAGTCTCTGTTTCTACCTTTGTGGGCATAAGATTCATAATCAGGATGTTCAACGGCCTGATGTCCTGTGTAATGGCACGCTTCTCTGTCATAACGAAAACATTTTCGGATTCCAATGTGGAAACCGCGGGCAAGTCATCAGGTACGTTAATCGGCATCCGTCAATACCTTCCATAAATTCCTGTACTCAGATATTTTTCTCCGCCGTCAGGCAAAATCGCTAGTAACTTTCTGCCTTTATTATGTTTGCTGAATTCGACCGCGGCATGAACCGCCGCACCCGATGATATTCCTGCGAAAATCCCCTCTTCGCGGGCAAGTCTTACCGTCATCCTCTCGGCATTTTCCGATGATACCGTAACGATGTCGTGTAACAGATCTCTATCCAAACATTCCGGAATGAAGTTGGCGCCGATACCCTGTATTCCGTGAGGTCCCGCGGTACCTTTTGTCAGCAGCGGACTTTCTTCCGGTTCTACGCCGATGACTTTTGCCTTCGCCCCTGCGTCTTTGAAACACTGAGCAATTCCCGTAACCGTGCCTCCGGTACCGATTCCCGCAAATACGAAATCCAAATCCGGCAGGTCCCTCAAAATCTCTTTTCCGGTACCCGTGCGGTGTGCCAGAGTGTTGTAGGGATTTGAAAACTGTCCGGGAACAAAACCGTTTCTTTCTTTTGCAAGTTCTTCGGCTTTCTCGACGGCGCCCTGCATTCCTTCGCCGCCCGGAGTGAGAACCACTTCAGCCCCGTAAGCTCTCATATATGCCAGACGTTCTTCGGACATGGTATCGGGGATGACAATAACAGTCTTGTATCCCTTGGCGGCCGCGGCCATGCACAAAGCTATTCCGGTATTTCCGGAGGTGGGTTCGATTACGGTTCCGCCGGGTTTCAGCAATCCTCTCGCTTCCGCATCCGATATCATGGACACGGCGGCGCGATCTTTGATAGATCCGCCGGGATTGCCTTTTTCGATTTTCACATAAACATTCCGGGAGATACTGTTCAATCTGACCGTGGGAGTATCTCCTATGCACTCAAGGATGCTGTCGTAAACTGCCATACCGCCACTCGATGCCTATCTTTACACTTAATGCTTATCAGTATTCTATGCCGCGTCTGGCACAGATTCCTTTATCAAAAGGATGTTTTACCAAAACCATCTCGGTTACCAGGTCCGCATAATCGATTATTTTTTGAGGGGCGCCTCTTCCCGTCAGAACAACTTCGGTGTGTTCTTTCCTTTTTTCCAGCACTTCTATCACTTCTTCGGGGGTGAGAAGCTCCCAGGACATTGCCACGTTTATTTCATCGGCAATAACCAAATCGTATTCTCCGGATTCGAGGATTTTCGAAAAATAATTCAAGGCTTCTTTCGACAGACGTATGTCTTCTTCCCGGGTAACGTCGGATGTCATATGGTCAACGCCCATGGACACGATGTCAAAACCGTCGAACCTTTTGACTGCCAGCTGTTCGCCGTATTCTTCAGAAGGTTTGAGAAACTGTACCATCAATACTTTCAATCCGCTGCCGGAGGCTCTGAACGCAAGACCCAGGGATGCGGTGGTTTTTCCTTTGCCGTTTCCCGTGTAAACCTGCACCAAACCCAATTCTTTTTTTATATTCTCCCGTTCTGTCATGATGGTATATCAACGAATTTAAATTAATATCTCTTGTAGCAATCGTTCAAATAACTGTTACAGATTATGGAGCTTTATATGGCTTATATGACTAAGTCAGAGAGAAAGACTCTTCTTATAGCTTCATGTACCGCTTCCGCGGTCACTCCCATGACGGGGTCTATGATGAACCTCAGTCTGCCCGGGATAGGGGCCGCTTTTGAGATAGGAGCTCATTCTCTGGCTTATGTAAATACGATATTTCTGCTGTCGTCGGTCATATTCATGGTTCCGGTTTCCCGAATTGCCGATATTTACGGCAGAAAGAAAATTTTCATGACCGGACTCGTTATACATATTATAGCGGCCATAGGGGGTTATTTTTCCCTTTCTTACTCTATGCTGCTGGGATTCAGGTTCCTGATGGGTTTGGGCACAGCGGGCATGGCCACAACCGCAATAACTATGCTGACCGATGCGTTTCCTCCCAGTGAAAGAGGCGGTGCAATCGGTCTTAACACAGCCAGTGTTTACATGGGGCTGTCCATCGGGCCGGTCTTGGGCGGATTCATAAACGACTTATTCAGCTGGAGAGAAGTGTTTCTTCTCACTGCTCCGTTGGTTACCGTGGCGTTGATTGCAATAAGCAGAATCAAGGCGGACAGTATAGACGACGGGGCAAAAAAGTTCGATATAATCGGGACCGTACTCTATGTGTCGGCGGTTGCTCTTACGATGATAGGATTGATTTATCTCCCGGAATTCATGGCATTCGCGTTGATCGCCGTAGGATTGATGCTGTTCGTTTTATTCTTTAAGTATGAGAAAAATACCGACAGCCCGGTTCTCAGCGTTTGGATATTTTCCTATAAGGTGTTCAGAAGATCCAGTATCGCTTCTTTTCTGATAAATACCGCTAATTTTTCTGTTTTATTCTTTATTTCCCTTTATCTTCAGGAAATCGGACAGCTAACGCCGTCTCAGGCCGGCTTTGTGATATTGTCTCAACCTCTTGTTCAGGCCGCACTCACGACTTATTTCGGTAAACTGCATGACAGAATATCGGATAAACGCGTTCTGCCGACGGCAGGGGTCATGATTACCCTGATTGCGGTAATAATGATGATGTCTTTGTCCATGAATCCCAATCTGGGTCTCGTTATTGCGTCACTGATGCTTTTCGGTTTGGGCAATGCCGTATTCAATGCCCCGAACACAACCACCATGATGTCTTCGGTTTTGCCGAAAGACAGAGGTTCGGCTTCTGCCACCGTTGCCGTCGTGAGGCAGATGGGTATGGCTGTTTCGATGGCCATCGCCATGGGTACGATTTCCATAATCATGGGAAGTCTCGATACCATCGGACCCTCAACCTACGGCGATTTCGTTACCGTGATTCATATATCGTTCATTATATCGGCGATTATGTGTGTTGTAGCCATGTTGGTATCCTGGTTCAGAGGGGACTGTTCCGCAGAGGGTGCCAGTATAACCGAATAAGATTCCTTTGACGGAAATATGTTTAATATAATGTATACATAGTGTTTTCAATGCCCGGCGTATCCGGTTCAAAAGAAAACCTTCGGCTTCAAACGGTGATAGTTACAGTCGGCGGTTTGTTGATGGTTGCCAAGTTTGTTGCGTATTTTATGACGAACTCAGTGGCAATTCTCACGGATGCCATGGAAAGCATAGTGAATATTTTGGCGGGTTCCGTCGGACTGTACGCTTTGTATATTTCTCCGAAACCCCCCGATGAGGACCACCCCTACGGTCACGGCCGTGCCGAAGTGATATCGGCGGCCTTCGAAGGTTCGCTTATACTTTTGGCCGGTCTGATTATCATAGTATCCGCAATACAGGGATTGCGGTCTCCGCCTGAAATATCCGATTTGGATTTCGGTCTGATAATCATATTCCTGGCCGCTTTGGTAAACCTTGTGATGGGAAGGGCGGCAATCAAAATCGGAAGGAAGAACAGGTCTCAGGCATTGGAAGCCAGCGGAAAGCACCTTTGCACCGATACCCTGGATTCTTTCGGTATAATTCTCGGATTGTTGGTGGTTTACTTCGGAATGAAACTGGGGTATGATGTGGCTTGGATTGACCCTGCCATAGCTCTGTTGTTCGGAATCATAATAAGTTCAACGGCCTACAAGGTTCTGAAAAGCACCGTGGATACGGTAATGGACCGGGCCGATCCCGCTGTGGTATCCGAAATCACGGATACGATAATAAAAAACAGACATAGCACATGGATCGACATACACGGACTCAGAGTCAAAAAATACGGAATCGATTATTCCGTGGATCTCCATGCGACATTTCCGAAATTCATGACGGTTGAAGAAGTCGAAAAGGAAACCGAACATCTCCGTTCCTGTCTGAAAAAGAAATTCGGCCAGGGGCTGGAACTGAATATAAAAGCAGAGCCCTGTCGCGATTTTTCCTGCGTAATCTGTGCATTGGATTGTGATGAACGGGGATGTGATTTTGTTAAATCATTGGAATGGACCGAAGACAATATGGTGGAACAGAAGCAACACAGACTGGACGACGAATGATTTAATACAGTCTTTGCGATTACGGTTTCATGATTTTAAACAGAGGCGTCCCAAAAGAAATATCTGCCGTAAAACTTCAAAAATGGTTTAAATCTCTTGATGAAAGAGACAAAAACAGAATTACCAGGTACACTTCGGGTGCAGACACGACCTCGCAGATTGCCTTTGTCACAAATCTGATGTCCAGGGCCAACGCGGATGAAAATTATCCTGTTGCCCTGATAGCCGGAGAACTTGGGAAAACTTTGGAATCCGGCATCAAAGAAAAGTTCGATTTCTACAATGAGTACATTGAGGCTCTTTTCTTTTCCGGAGATTCCTGCGGAGCAAAGGATGTCTGTTTGAAAAACATCGATCGGATTCCCGATGTGATCGGATATATCACGGCCGACGGCATACCGGAAACCCTGCCCTGCCGTAACAGATTAATCGATATACTGGTCGGAGTCGAGAAAGATTACGACGGCGCCCAGGAAATGCTGGTACGTTTCAATGAATTGAAAATACTCTCCGACGAAGATTTGGAATACAGGACTCAGAGTCTGAGAATACACAGACTTCAGAGAACCTTTGATTCGATATTCACACACAACGTCAGCGAGTGAAGGCTTTCCAACCGTACATCGGAATTATGTCTATGGCGGGTTCTTCGTAAGGATGCACCGATAGGATGGTGTTTACGACATCTTTCAGATTCCGCTCTTTAACGGCAAATTCCACTCTGATTTCTTTTTCGACGGAAATCTTTCCGGTTTCACCGATAAATGGATTTGAACCCTCCAAAGGTCTCCACATGCCGGTAACCTCCGTCAGTGAGAAGACCATGTCGTATCCCGGATAAAGCGGTTCCATTGATTCGTTGATTTTTAAAGTCAATTCGTCCAAGTATTCCTCGGGAACGCATACTGCAATTTTGAACGCTTCGGTCATGTTCTCTCAAAAAGGGAGTGTATCGGAACTTAAAAGGAATCGCTTCCGAATATTGCGGAATTGGAAGGAGCCTCAATCATCAGTTTTTCAACATGATCGAGTCTGTTCTGCGCTTCCCTGTTCATTTTTTTGGCATTTTTTTTCAAAAATGAAGTACTCAGCCATGTTGCGATGAAACATACCGGAGGTATGACATAAAAGAAACCGGCGACTATGCCGGTAGCCTTTTTCAGTTTGGTCAGGCTGTTAATTTTCGTGACCAAGGGTTTTTCTTTATCGTCAGGCAAACGGTGGATTATGGAGCGATACATCATCTTCTGACCGCCCCATACGACTTCGAGACTCCATTTCAGTTCGCAAAACACCGGGGCGGGGATTCCCACAGGCACGGTGGTTTTATTCAGTACGGCTTTTCTGAAGTCCTCGGCGGTGTTGCCTTCGAATTCGGTCCAGTTAAAACCCGTGGTGTGCACGGAGTGAGCATCGCTCCCGGATATCGGAGCCCATCTGTTGGGGTATTTGTCCATTACTTTTTGAGCGAACGCATTGGAATACAAATCCACGTGACCGCCGTTTATAACTTCAAAGCCGTCAATATCCAAAGAAAATATTCTTTCCTGGAGTCCGGCGACATGGAAACTGAAAGGATGGGGAGCGATAGTGAGTCCGCCCTGGGATCTTATTATGTCGACGGTTTCTTCGACGGAAAGTCCGTCAGGAACCCTTTCGTTCAGAAACAATCCGATAATTTCTCCGTCGGCCGTCGTAACCTCTTCGCCTACGACAACTTCGATGTCATCAAACTGTTTGGCGTATTCCCTGGCTTTGAACGCACCTATGATTTCATCGTGGTCCGTTATGCAGAGAACGTCCATTCCGTTTTTCCTGGCGCGATCCACCTGTTGTTCGGGCGTAGTCACGGACTCAGGAAATTTAAGAGCGCCCAGTCTGGCAATTCCAGAGTATTCGGTATGTACGTGTGTGTCAGCTTTTCCCATCTGTTCCATCTCCCCCACGCATTTTACTTAATATCCTAAACAACGCCTCTTTTTTAATAGTAGCGGTATTAATAAACATACTCGATTGAAGTATATTCACGGAGTTTGCGAATAGTAATATTCTCCGTCGGATTTTTGTTCCCGGTCCAGTCTCGAACCCGGTTTATTGATTCTCGGGCGGTGGCTGTCGGCGTCCCTTCTGAACGTTATGTCAACGGCGGACAGGAATTTATTCATTCCGTCTCTCATATCGAACGGACCCTCGCCTATACCGTGAACTCCCGGCTCTCCTCCGAAAACCATCATCGAATCGGAAACCATGTCCAGGAAATAGATGTCGTGATCGACGACCATTCCGCTGCGCCCGGATTTTTCCATCATTCTTCTGATGGTGCGGGCGGCGTTCATTCTCTGGTTGGAATCAAGGTAAGCCGACGGTTCGTCGAACAGATAAATATCCGCGTCGGCCAGCAGACACAGAGTTATCGCAACTCTTTGAAGTTCTCCCCCCGACAGAGTTTTGACATCCTTATCCATAAGGTGTTTGACTCCGAGGGGATCGATAACTTCTCCTTCAAAGAAACTTGAGGAAGCCTTCTCGTAATTCTGATGATACAGCAGGTCTTTCACGCTTCCTTCGTAGTCGCCGGTTATGTACTGCGGTTTGTACGAAACCTTTACTTTTCCGTCTATGTAACCGCCATCCGGTTCGATGACGCCGGCCAGCATTTTCACAAAGGTTGTTTTTCCGGTGGCGTTGGGACCTACGACTCCCACGGTTTCCCCCATTTTAACGGAGCCTCCCGTAACATCAAGTCTGAATTCCCCGAAATCTTTGCTCAATCCTTCGAAAGACAGCAAATCCGCGGTAACCCAATCGTCTCTGGGAGGCGATGCGAAGAATTCTATCGGACGGTCTCTGAAACGAATGTTTTCTTCCGGAAGGTACCCGTCAAGATAAACGTTGATTGCGGTTCTTACCTGTCTTGCCTGTGTGAAAACACCGAAAGCGCCTTCCGAACCGTAAACCACGTTTACGGCATCGGCAAGGAAATCAAGAATGGCCAAATCGTGTTCTATTACGACCACCTGTTTGTCTTCACTGAGTTTTTTGATGATTCTCGCAATTTTTACTCTTTGGTATATATCAAGATAAGACGTGGGCTCATCGAAGAAATAAACATCGGCGTCCTTCATAATCGTGGCGGCCATGGCAACTCTCTGCATTTCTCCCCCGGAAAGTTTGCTGATGTCTCTTTCAAGCAATCCTTCGAGATCGAACATGACGGCCGCTTCATCCATCGTAACACGGCCTTCGACCTTTGACAGCAAATCACGCACCGGTCCGGTTGCGGCCTTCGGAATAAGATCCACATACTGGGGTTTGATGGCGGTTTTCACTCTGCCTTCGTACACTTCGGTCAGATAGGCTTTGACTTCCGTCCCGTCGTAATGAATCAGAACTTCATCTTTGGAAGGAGGTTCTTCGTAATTGCCCAGATTGGGTATCAATTCGCCGGACAGGATTTTGATAGCCGTTGTTTTTCCTATTCCGTTTGGACCCAATATTCCCGTGACCACCCCTTTCTTGGGAATGGGTATCCGGTAAAGTCTGAAGGAATTTTCTCCGTACTGGTGCACCATCTCCGTACTGAGCTCGTCCGAAAGCCCGATAATTTTAATGGCATCGAATTGGCACTTGTGTACGCATATTCCGCAACCCTGACAGAGGGTTTCGGAAATAATAGGTTTGCCTTTCTCACCGAAAACGATGCATTCCACTCCGGTTCTGACCAAAGGGCAGAATTTGTAACACTCTTTGTTGCATTTTCTATTCTGGCATCTGTCCTGCAGGACTACGGCTATACGCATAGTTCCTCTATTCTCACGTTAGATATAATCTTTAGCGGTAACGGAGGCGATATGACAACCGCCCATTCAATCAATCAATGCCAATCAAGAAGATTATAACCGTTCATAATATTGGTGATGCATGATTCCCGGATTCGTTTCCACAACCGCCGATTTTTCCGAGAATCTGTTCGGAGATCCGAAACGTGTCGTGATACGAATGTCGGTTCCGATTGCTCTCGCTTTGCTCGTTCAGTATCTGAACAGCGTGGTGGATATGTTCTGGGTATCCGGTCTGGGTGCCGATGCCATAGCGGGCGTGAGTGTTGTCACGCCCATCTATTCGGCCATAATAAGCATAGGAACGGGAATCGGAATCGGTGCGTCGTACGCAATATCGAAACGTATCGGAGCCGGCGACAAAGCATCCGCGACAAATGCATCTTCGCAGGCCTTTGTAATGACACTGATTGTCGGAATCCTGACAATACCCGTTCTGTACCTTTCCTTGGAATCCATGATTGATTATATGGGTGCCTCCGACATTTTCGATCTTTGTTATTCTTACGTTTATCCGATGATATTCGCATCGCCTCTGCTCATGATCGGCGGATTGTTTGCCGGCAGTCTGAGAGGCGAAGGCGCTTCCACAAGAGCAATGGTTGTGCTGATTATCGCGGCAATATTCAACATAGTTTTGGATCCGATATTCATATACACTCTGGGATACGGAATAGCCGGGGCCGCATACGCAACCGTGTTATCTGCGGCGATATCCACGGTTCCGATTCTTTACTGGTACATTTTAAAGAAGGATGTTGCGGTTCCGATAAAACTCAAAGGTTTCAGATTCACTCGCGACGAAGTCAGATCGATATCCGAAGTGGGGTTTCCGCAGACGGCGGAACTTATGTTTATGTCCCTGATATCCATTGTTTTTGTCCGTTACGTTGCCGTTGCGGGAGGGACAGATCTTGTGGCGGTTTTCGAAATAGCCTGGAGAATCGCGATAATACTGATGGTTCCGGCCCACGCCATAAGCCTGGCTTTCGTTCCTGTTCTTTCGGCTTCTTTCGGAATGGGCGACTCCGGAAGAGCCAAAAATATATTATCGCTGGGATTGAAAATCTCAATATCGATTATGATTCTCATCGCATTCATAACGTATTTTGCGGCACCTATTTTGGCGGAAGTAATGACTCTGTCCGAAGATGCGATGATTCTGAGAGATCCGGTCAGGGATATGCTGAGGGTATGCGCTTTGGCATTTCCCGCATTTTCTCTTGTTTACTCCTCGGCCGCGTTGTTGCAGTCAATGGGCAAAGGAATGTCTTCGTTGGTCATCACCGTTGTGAGAAATATATCCATAGCGGCGGTTTATGCCGTTATTTCTGTCGGAGGAGTAATTTCCCATATGTGGTGGGGATTTGCAATGACGGAAATAATCTTCGGATTCATCGGTATAACGATTGCGTTGCTTGTTTTCAGAATATATTGCCGTAAATTCCCTTCATTAAACAATAATATGTAAATACAAGTTCAAATTTACTTCCGCTTATGTCGGACGGGATGACAAAAGGTACCGAATTGCTCATGGGGAACCCTAAAAAAGCAATGATCGGAATGATGGTACCTGTCATCGTGGCGATGACTTTTCAAAGTCTCAACAGCGTCATCAACTCTGTCTGGGTAACCGGATTGGGTCCTGATGCTCTTGCCGCCGTCGGTATTGTGTTTCCTCTGTTCATCATCATTCTTTCGGTGGGTAACGGTATAGGGGTGGGCGCATCGCAAACGGTTGCGATGTACATAGGAATGAAAGACAAAAAAGGTGCCGACCGGGCGGCCGCCCAGGCCCTTGTCATGACCATTCTCGGGGGAATCGCGGTGGCGATTATCCTTGTGGCATTCCTTAATCCGCTTTTGACCTTTATGGGCGGAGACACTATTTTCGACGTATGCTATGCCTATGCATTTCCGATTGTGCTGTTCGCACCCGTAATGATGCTGAGCGCATTGTTTTCCAATTTGCTCAGAGCCGAAGGCGCCGCCAAAAAATCCATGGCAATTCAGATATTTGCCGCCACTCTGAATCTTATCATCGACCCTTTCCTGATTTACAAACCCTTCGGATTAGGTTTCGGTCTGGGTATATCAGGTGCCGCTTACGGTACCGTCATAGCGATGTTCGCAAGCATGCTTGTGGGATTGTACTGGTTCAAAAAGAAAGACGGAACCTTCCTTACGCTTACTCTTAAAAAATTCGAATTCGATTCCGTAATCTGCAAACAGATATTCAAAGTCGGAATTCCCGCCAGTCTTGAAATGATGATTGTGTCCCTGGTTGCCATAATCATGAACAACATTCTTCTTTGGGCCGGAGGATCCGATGCCGTGGCCGTTTACGCCAACAGCTGGCGTATCATCAATATTCTGATGATTCCGCTGATGTCCACGGGAAGCGCTATGATTCCTGTCTGCGCGGCGGCCTTTGGAGCAAAAAGATTCGACCGTGTCAGAGAAACCTATCGATTTACGCTGAAACTGGTTTTGGTGATAATGCTGATATTGAGCGTAATCACTTTCTTTACGGCCGAATACATGGTGACGATAATTTCCTACACCGAGGAGACCATACACCTTCGCGGCGATATGACGCGTCTGATGCGCGTGGCATGTTTCTTCCTGCCTTTCGCAAGTTGGGGATTCACGGCTTCTGCATTGTTCCAGTCATTGACTTTGGGAACGTATTCGTTGGTATGCACTCTGATAAGAAACCTGATGCAGTTGCCTCTCTGTGTTTACTTCTTTACCGTCGGAGGATCTCTCGATTATATATGGTGGGGAATAGCCGCGGGACAGATCACGGGTTCGGTGGTGGCGGGAATATGGGGAGAATTCGTCCTGAGGCATTTTATGAAGAGAGCGGACAAATATCACCCCAGAAAAGATTCGTCTTCCTGAGCGGGTTCTGTCCATGTTTTTATATTCGGCAGGTATTGGCTTAACTAAGTAACATGTCAAAAGTCTGCATAAACATCGCTTGGCCCTACGCAAACGGAAAGATTCATCTCGGCCATGTGGCCGGTTCGCTTCTGCCGCCGGATATATTCAGCAGGTATAACCGTCTTCTTCGAAACGAAGTACTCATGGTAGGGGGTTCGGATCAACACGGAACGCCCATTACGGTAACTGCGGAAAAACAAAAAACCACTCCCGAAGCGATTGCCGAAAGATATCATGAACTGAACAAAAAAGCGATTGAAGATCTGAATATAGAATATTCGCTTTACAACAAAACACATTGCGATACCCACTACGAAGTGGTAAAGAAGATGTTCCTGAAACTTCTCGATGAAGGATATCTTTACAAAAAAGAAACTAATCAATACTTTTGCGACGAATGCAACAGATTCCTTCCCGACAGATATGTTGAGGGAATCTGCCCGTCCTGTTCCGCCGTGAACGTAAGAAGCGATCAGTGCGATACCTGCGGTACCACTTTCGAACCCGGCGACATAAAATCCCCGGTCTGTATCCAGTGCGGAAAAACTCCGAGAATAAAAGGAACCGAACACTTTTTCCTGAAACTCAGCGCTTTCGGGGACCGATTGAAAGAGTTCATGGAAGACAAGGATTATTGGCGCTCAAACGTCAAAACGTTCACTTATAATTGGCTGAACGAAGGACTGCAGGACAGAGCCATTACAAGAGATATGTCTTGGGGTGTTCCGGTTCCTTTGGAAGGTTGGGACGGCAAAGTAATCTACGTTTGGTTCGACGCCGTGATAGGATACCTCAGTGCATCGGTGGAATATTCGAAAATGGTTGGCAAGCCGGATCTCTGGAAGGAGTATTGGCTTGACCCGGAAGTCAAACATTATTACTTCATAGGAAAAGACAACATTCCTTTCCACTCAATAATCTGGCCCGCAATGCTGATGGGCGCAGGGGACTACAATCTGCCTTATGACATACCCGCGAACGAATACCTGATGTTTGACGGCGGCAAGTTATCCAAGAGCAGGGGCGGTGCCATAGACGTTCTGTCCGTATTGAAAAAATACGATGCGGATTTGGTGCGTTACTATCTTTCCGCAAACATGCCGGACACTCACGATTCGGAATTCTCCTGGGAAGATTTTACGATTAAGATCAATAACGAGTTGGTCGCGGTTCTCGGTAACTACTATCACAGATGCCTGAGTTTCACTCATAAAAACTTCGGTTCCATTCCCGAGTCCGCGACAGACGAAGAATCCAAAGAAGCAACGGATAAGATTGCATCGGTTTTCGACAGATACAACGAATACCTGTCCGATTGCGAATTCAAGAAGGCTCTTAAAACAATGATGGAGCTGGCTCATTTCGGAAACAAGTATTTTGACACGTCAAAACCCTGGGCTTTGATCAAGACGGACAAAGAAGCCTGCGGCAGAGTGATGAACACAAATCTGCGCATAGTAAAAGCTTTGACGGTGATGGCATGGCCCTTCCTTCCTAAGTCTTCCGAAAAGATTTGGTCGTATATGGGACTTGACGGAAGCATCGAAAAATGCGGTTACGAAGGCATGACCGAAAAACTTCCCGTTGGAGCCGTGATGTCTGAACCCGTTCCCGTTTACAAAAAAGTGGAGTTCGAAGAAGAGAACAAACCCGCAAACAGGAAGAAAGCCGCGGAACCGGAAATCACCGGGCCTTTTGCCGATTTCAGAAAATTGAATCTGAAGGCAGGCACCATTCTCGACGTAAAAGATCATCCCGACGCGGACAAACTTTACGTTATGAGCGTCAGCGTCGGGGAGGATTCGCCGAGACAGATTGTGGCCGGACTGAAAGCATTCTATTCCAAAGAAGATATGATCGGAAGAAGAGTTCTTGTCGTTTCAAATCTGAAACCCGCAAAACTCAGAGGCATCGATTCTTTCGGAATGCTGTTGGCGGCCGACGACGAAGAACTGGGAGGAAACACCGTATTGTTGCTCACTCCTTCCTCCGAAGTTCCGGACGGTACGGGATTCTATTCGGGGCTCGAACCCTCTTCGTCCCGTTTGGATTACAAAGAATTCCTCAAAGTCCCCATGAAAGTATCTTCTGTCAGGGACGGAAAACTTGCAATCGGTTTCGACGGCACGGAAATTCCTGATGGATGCCCGTCCCCCGTTATCGTTGTGGCAGACGGAAAAGACGCCATACTTCTGAGTGACGGCAAAGGCACCTTCGCTACGGTCGACAAAGAAATTTCGGACGGTGCAGGCGTAAGATGAAAGCCGATATGCATATCCACACCACATTTTCGGATGACGGCCGCATTGACCCCTATGAAGCTCTAGAACTTGCAGTGGAGCGCGGATTGGGCTGCATAGCCATCGCAGACCACAACAGTTTCGAAGCTTACGATTTGATAAAAGACGACGGCAGAGTAATAGTGATTCCCGCCATTGAAGTTTCTTCTTCGGAAGGGCATATCCTGGCTTACGGGATAGATCGGGACGTACCCTGCAGACTCTCTGCCCGGGAAACAATCGACGAGATTCACGATGCCGGGGGATACGCATTTGCGGCACATCCTTACAGGTGGTGGTCCGGATTGGGCGAAAAGGTCACTCTTTCAAATCCGTTCGACGGTATAGAAGCGGGCAATGCAAGATCTTACCGCAGAGACAACCGCAGTGCTCTGGCTCTTTCAAAAAGAATGGGCTGTCCCGTATCCGCAGGCTCTGACGCACATACCAAGGACCAGTTGGGAAAAACATATGTTATTCTTCCCGACGGCCTGAAAACCCAGAAGGAAGTACTCAATGCGATAATATCCTCTCCCCGGGAAGTAGTTACGGCAAACCGTTCCGTTACCAGTACGTTGCGTTACGGTGTAAAAGCAATAGGTCTCTGGGCCGCCAGAGGTTTCAAAAGAATGTGAAACGGCGGAGGTTATCCGCCGTAATTTTAAAGTTTATCTCATTAATCCTACGGATCTCAGTTCGGCCGCAATCTTATCCACGGCACGGTTGACGTCCGGAGGCACTTTTGCACCGGTACAAACCATTTTACCGCTGCTGAACAACAGTACGACAACCTTGGGGTCGTCAAGTCTGTATACCAGACCGGGGAACTGTTCGGGTTCGTATTCGACCTTTTCAAGTCCCAGGGTTATGGCTACGGTGTTTAGATTGACTTCCTGACCGAGGTCCGCGGAAGCAACAATATTCTGAACTTCAATCTTGGGTGTTATAGTGATTTCGATACCGGCCTTCTCGAGGTCTTTGGCCACGGTGGTTACGGCTCTTACGACGTCGTCATAATTTTTAGCTCCGGTACAAACCACTTTACCGCTTCTGAAAAGCAGGGTGGCTGTTTTTGGATCTTTAAGCCTGTACACCAAACCGGGAAATCTCTTGGGATTGTATTCCGCACCTTCAAGAGAATTCTCAATAACATTCAGATCGAGTTCTCTTCCGAGATAACTCGATGCTACAACATTCTCAATTTTCATGATGCACCTTGAGTCGTCTATATAAAGGATATTTAAATAGATTGTGTACGTTTCAAAATATCAGGATTAAATGGACTGTTTATACTCTGTATTCGGACGAAATCAAACATCCGTAATCGGGGTATAATTTACCGCATCGGAGTTTATTTGCGGAATTAAACACTCTTCGAACGTTTACGTTCACTGCTTGAAAAGTTTGTCGTAACTCTCCATTGTGTGTTCTATTATCTCTGTAACTTCTTTAGAACCGATTACCTCGTCCACGGCGGTGTCCTTCTTTTCAAGTGTTTTGTAAACCGAAAAGAAATGAGCCATTTCATCGAAAATATGTTCGGGAAGATCTGAGATATCTCTGAATGTATTGTACATGGGGTCTCCGAAGGGTATTGCGATGACTTTCTCGTCGTTTTCGCCGCTGTCAATCATTTTAATGGCACCGATGGGGTAACATCTGACCAATGTCATTGGGGTCAGAGGTTCCGAACACAGAACCAAAGCATCCAAAGGGTCGCCGTCATCGGCAAAGGTTCTGGGGATGAAACCGTAATTTGCGGGATAGTGGGTCGAAGTGTAAAGAATTCTGTCAAGCATCAGCATGCCCGTGTCCTTATCCAGCTCATATTTGTTTTTGCTTCCTTTTGAAATTTCAACCACTACAAAAAAATCTTTGGGAGATATTCTTTTGGGGTCTATATCGTGCCATATGTTCCTCATATCTTCCGTATAAACAACTGTGATAATTAATGATGCTTCTTATTTGGAAAAACCATCTCTTTATTGTTTCTCCTAAAAAACTATGCGGAATTCATTCGAAATGCACATTGCCGGATAATGAACAAACCTGCCCAATTTAAAAAG
>DAHY01000022.1 GCA_002498605.1 Methanomassiliicoccaceae archaeon UBA404
ATCCGGTACATCTTCACGCCTCCCGCCGTGGAACCGCTCATACCGCCGATGAAAGCCACCAGCAAAAGAAGCATCATGCATAACTGTGCCGACCAGACACCCGAGTCGGCGTAATCGGTAACCGCGAATCCCGTGGAGGTTCCGGCGGAAATCACCGAGAACAAAGATTCTCCGAAGTTATTCAGGACTCCGGCTTTGCCCGCAAATGTCATAAGAATTCCGATCAAGACCGCGATAAAAAGATACCAGCCCACCGTCCATCTGAATTCGGTGTTTTTAACATAGGCGTTGTACATCTTTTTGTACAGTCCTTTGTAATGAAGGTAAAAGTTTGTTCCTCCCAAAAACATGAAAAACATAACAGATGCCTTTATTCCCCATCCGTAGTCCGTAAGACTGTTGGGATCCGTTGCGAAACCGCCGGTGGAAACGGTCGAGAATGTAATACACAGGGAATCGATGAGATTCATCCCCAAAAGTACCAGAAGTATTATCTGGGCCAGAGTCAAAGCCATATAAATTTTAAGAAAACTCCCCACCGAATCCTTTAACCTGACCGAAAGATTTCCGGTGCCGGAACCCGACATTTCGTTTATGAAAAAACCTCTGCTCCCCAGACCCATGACCGGAAGCATATACATGAAGATAAGCAGAACCGAAATACCGCCCACCCATTGCGTCATGGATCGCCAGACAAAAAGACTGTCCGGAAAGGCTTCGAAATCGCTTACAACGGTGAATCCGGTAGTGGTAAAGCCGCTCAGGGATTCGAACATGGAATCGATCGGGCTCATTCCGAACACCGCATACGGGGCGGAGCCTATCAGCAGCACAATCAGGAATGTTCCGCCTATCATAAGCACGCCGGAGGTGATCCGTATCCCTTCTTTGTCTTCCCTGAACAAAAACAGAACGATCAATCCGATCGGAATGACGACTGCCGAGGGAATCAGAAATATCAGACAGTTTTCATCAAGAAACAAAGCCAGTGCGGCAGGGAAAATAAGCAGTAATCCTATGAAAACGATAAGAAACCCGGTATATCTTAAAACAGTGCTTTTGTAAAGACCGTTCCGCAACAAAGATTTCGGAGAAGTTGCAATCATATCTCCATTACCTTCTTACCCAGCAGTTTCCTGACAGCTCCCTTTTTAACTTTGTACGTGTAGACCAGGACGCGGTCGCCTTCTTCGAAAACCGTCTCGTATCTGGGGAACACGGTGCATTCGTTGCGTATTACGGTAACCAAACGCACCCCTTCCGGCAGAGACAGGTTTCCGTAGGATTTTCCCAGCAAAGGAGAGTGGCTGTCGGTAACGACGCTGAAAAAATATTCCTCGTCGTGTTTCATCCTCAGTATTGCGTCCTCATCGGAAATAAGCCCTTTGGTAATCTCGTTGGCTATCGCAAGGTGATATCCGAAAATAGTTTCGATGCCGGTGTATTTGAAAATCTCCCCGTATTGTTTTGTCAGATACCGGGATATGATTTTTCCGGTACCGAATTTAAGCGAAGCCATGCATGCAAGCAGATTCTTTTCGTCGGAATTCGTCACGCTTATCAGAACATCCGCCCGGCCCACGTTTTCGAGTTTAAGCATGTTGGGGTCCACAACGTCGGCGTTGACAACGACGGCGTCCGAAAGTTCGCGGGAGGCTTTGACGCAAAGGTCGGGATTCTCGTCAATAATTTTTATATGGGCCTTCCTGTCCATGGAATCCAAAGCCTTTGGATATTGAGTCCCACGGCGTTCGCCCCCATTATCACGAATTCCTCGTTCACCCGCCCCGCCCCCATCATTCTGTTGAATAATTCGATTCCTTCTTCGTTTCCGATTATGGATATGCGGTCGTCGGGAAGAATCACGGTGGTTTCCACGTTTGTGATAACCTCCTCGCCCCTGTAGATGCAGACGATGTTGCAGGTTTCCGGAATATCGAGGTTCATGCCGGCTTTGCCGACAATATCGTGACCGTCGACAATCTTGAACGTTGCTATGGCCAAATCCAGAAAATGCGTTGATTCGTAATCAACGGCGTTTTCCAAAATCGCCAGTTTGAACATTTTGTTGGAAATTATGACTTCGGGGGAAATTATCATATCCACCCCCATTCCGTTTTCCTCGGAAGTATCAATGATAAAATCCTGATTTTTCACGGTGGCAACGGTTCGGATCGAAGGCTTGTATTTTTTGCAGATCATGCATGCGAACAGGTTAAGCCCGTCCTCCGGAAGAGTGGCGACAACAAGTTCGGTTTTATGTTCGTCGATAACGGATTCCAGAATCTTCGGATTGGTTCCGTCCTCGTACAGTACGGATACGTTTAACAGATCTTTGACGGAATCGGCCTTGGTTCTGTCGTTTTCAACCACAAGAACGTTATGTCCCTCCGCCAAAACTTCGGCGGAAGTAAATCCCACATTACCGGCGCCTATGATTATTATGTTCATCAGATACACCTCCCGCACAGTTGCCGAATTATACGGGCTTCTTTGCGTGTTACCGAACAATGATATGTAAACCTTTATCGAAAGACCAAATAGGATTACGATTCAGTTCGGAATAATAAAGGATAAAAGGTTTGGTTGAGACGTTTACTCCTCGATTGCGGAAACCGGGCACTCGTCGACACAGAGGCCGCATTCAATGCATACTTCTGCATTGATGACGGCTACGTCTTCGACAGTGATGGCTCCTTCGGGGCAGACATCTGCGCAGGCACCGCAGGCGGTGCATTCGGAATCATTTACGGATACCATTTGATAACCTCGTCCCTCGAATACACGAACTCATTTAAAACCGTGACTGTCTGCTTTTTAAACTGTTTTTCCGATTGCTGGGGAAAATTAAAATCGGTTAAACCGTAAAATAATATATTGCAGAACGTACAATTAATAAAACATGGAACAGAAGTCTAAAGACTACTTCCGTTACGGCGAACCGAAAGGAGCCGAGGGACGGGAAGCCCTGGAATCGATGAACAAAAATCACAGGAGGCTCAGCGAATGGGGCCTGTCCACGCTTCCTCTGATCGAACCCGGAACAATTCTGGACATCGGATGCGGAGGCGGAATGCAGCTCTCGATGTTGGGCGGATAGTTTCCGAGAGCCCGTCTTTTCGGAGTGGACATATCCGAAGACGCGGTAAAATATGCATCCGACGCAAACAGGAAAATGGTTGATGAGGGCAGGCTCACGGTAAAAACCGCATCTGCCGAAAACCTGCCGTTTCCCGACAACACCTTCGATCTTGTTTCGGCGTTCGAAACGTATTTCTTTTGGAAGGATCTAAAAAAAGGAATTTCCGAAGCACACCGCGTTCTGGTTCCCGGGGGATGCTTTACGGTGATATCCGAACAGTATCCCCATCCGGATTTTGACGAGCGGAACGCGGAAATAGCCGAAAGAACGGGATTGACCCTTGTCGGCAACACCGAGTTGATGAATATTATGAGACGTGCGGGATTCGAAGTAAGTTACTCCACGGTGGAAGAGAACAATTGGGTCTGCTTCGTTGCCAAAAAACGGACACCCGCTAAATTCCGATGATACGCAATAAACGGCATTCTCCGGAAAACTTAATCAGTACACGATACAGTCCGTAAATCATGTCGGATCAGACTTCGGAGAAAAAGAAGAGATGGAAAAAGAAACATCTCCGCACCGTTTGCGCTTTTGCCAATTCCTACGGCGGAAGACTGTCCGTAGGGGACACAGGGTCGTTCTCTCCCGAAGAAGCCAAAAAATTATCCGCCGGGATATACGATGAAATATCCGAAGAGCTGGATATCCACCCTCATGTGAGATCGGTGGAAACCGGCGGAAGGGCTTACATAACCATGGACATAAAGCCCAGTCCCGACCCGATAAGTTTCAACGGCGCCTATTACAGACGGGTGGGAAAAGAAGACCGGGAGCTGACCGGGGAGGAACTCGAAACCTTCATACTCCTCAGAGACCGGAGGGCCAGACTCGGATTGCTGGTTCCCGGGGCGGTTGCCGAAGATTTGAATCAAACCGCGGTGAAATCATTCTGTTCCCTCGCCAAAATACCGGAAACCTCCAATGAAGAACTGATGAAATCTCTGAATCAGATCAGCGATGGCATTCTGAAAGGTTCCGCCGTGGTTATGTTTCACAAAAATCCTTCGCAGTTCATTCTCGCCCCGGACATAAGAATCGGAAGATTTTCTTCTTCGGGAACGATGGAAGACATGGATGTGATATCCGGACCCGCATTTCTTCAGCCCTCCGAAACAATGGAAATTCTTTCGGAAAAATATCTTGCGGATTGCGGATACCCCGCCGATGCCCTGAAAGAAGCCGTGATAAACGCCGTAGCGCACAAGGATTACTCCGCGGGAGACCCCATAAGAATCAGAATTCACGAAGACAGTATTTCCGTATCAAACCCCGGAGGCATCCGGAGAAGAGATTTGGCCGAGGGATTGGAAGGCGTATCGAGACCGACGAATCCGGCTCTGTCGGATATGTTCTTCAGGTCCGGAAAGATGAGGCTGATGGGAACCGGAATACCCGAAATGCAGGCCGCCTGTCTGAGAAACGGAATGAATCCCCCGGTCATCGAAGCCACAAGAGAAGATTTCAGAATCACGTTTTTCCTTTCTTCTTCCGGACGTTCCGAAGAACGGTTATCGGGAAAAACACTGGCCCACGAAAGAGGGAAATCCTATGCGGATATGACCGACGAGGTCAGCGGCAGAACCTCCCGCGCCGAAAGCAGAAGATCCTCTCTTCTTGCCGCCGAAGGAAGCGAAGATTCGGCGGCGGAAAAATAATCCGTTCCGGCCCGAAATCAAAGCGTATCGCACGCGAATCCGTTTAACGGCGTCAACACCTTTAATACATTCTGACACAATATCGTTCCTGATGTTACTGTGCTATTCCGGTACCGGCAATTCTTATTCCGCATGCAAGACAATACAGAGCGCGCTGGGAGGGGACATAGGCGATATAGCTCTGAGAGTAAACAATGAAAATTTCACGGTGAATCTGGAATTCAACGAACCTTTGGGTCTGGTGTTTCCCGTGTATTGCGGAAACATTCCCGAAGCCGTAAGAAAATTCGTTGAAAACATGGATATCGTGAACAGCGGCCAGCATTACATTTACGCCGTGTTCACCTGCAGTTCGGGATGCGGATTCGCACCCGAAGATCTTTCGTCCGCACTTGAAAAATCGGATTTGATGCTGGACGCCTACTTTACGCTGCTTATGCCGAACAACGCATTGGTGTACATGGAACCGGAAGACACCTACACAATAGAGCAGAAGCTGGAAGCCGCGGACACGGAATTGGAAGCTATCATCGAAGACGTAAGGGAAAGAAGAACCGGGGCGATAAGAACGGTTGTGGGGAAATACGACCCCTCCGAGAAAGAAAAGCACAGGAACACTTACAATAAATCCCGCACCACCGACAACTTCAGCGTTACCGAGTTCTGCGGAGGATGCGGATTCTGCGAAAACTTCTGTCCGGAAGACATAATAAAAATTCAAAACGGAAAAGCAACCTGGACCAAGGACACCTGCAGTCTGTGCATGGGATGTCTGAATCTTTGCCCGTACACCGCGATAATGTATGCGGGACTCAGACCCAAGGGACGCTATCACAACGATGTGTTTTATCCCAAGTCCGCCGGCATCGCAATGACTTTGGAAACCAAACGGGAACATGACTGAATTTAAGTATTCCGTACCGCTAGCGTATATAACGAGTCACGCATGAGCGGAGGGAAAACATGACATTCAAAAACAGTGAAAACATACCCGGGGGACCCCGGAACAAAGAAGGCAGAAGGTTCGAAACCATACAGCTTCACGCCGGACAGGAATCTCCGGATCCGGCCACCGGAGCCCGGGCGGTGCCGATTTATCTCACAACATCATATGTTTTTGACAGCTGCGACGACGCCGCGGACATATTCATGCTCAGAAAGCCCGGAAACATTTACGGCCGGCTGACCAACGACACACAGTCCGCATTCGAGAAAAGAATCACCGCCTTGGAAGGGGGAAGCGACGCCTTGCTGGTCGCGTCGGGAGCCGCCGCCATAATGTACACGGTTCAGAATCTCGCCTCGGCCGGGGACAACATCGTGTCCGCCACAACCCTTTACGGCGGAACCCACAATTATTTTGCCAATACCATGCCCCACTGCGGCATAACCGCGAAGTTCGTCGATCCGGCGGATAAAAACTATCTTAAGAAATTCGACGAGTCCATTGACGGAAAGACCAAGTGCGTATTCGTCGAAACCATAGGAAACCCCAACGCAAATCTGATCGACATCGACGCTTTGTCCGAAGTCGCCCACAGACACGGGATACCTTTGGTGGTGGACAACACCTTTGCGACCCCGTACCTGTTCAGACCTTTGGAACACGGTGCCGACATAGTCGTGGAAAGCGCCACCAAGTTCATCGGAGGCCACGGAACGGTTCTCGGAGGCGTTGTGATTGAATCCGGAAAGTTCGATTATGCCAACGGAAAGTTTCCGGGATTTTCCGAACCGGATCCGAGTTACAACGGACTGAAATTCGTTTCCGTCGCGCCGGAAGCCCCGTTCTGTGCCAGAATGAGGGCCATTCTGCTGAGGGACACCGGAGCCTGCATATCCCCGGTGAACGCTTTTGTTTTGCTGCAGGGATTGGAGACTCTGTCGTTAAGGGTTGAAAGACAGGTTGAAAACACCGTCAAAGTGGTGGAATTTTTAAACAGTCATCCCAAGACGGAAAACGTCAACCACCCCATGCTGCCCGACAATCCCGGTCACGGACTTTACAACAGATACTTCCCGAACGGCGCGGGTTCGATTTTCACGTTTGACGTGAAAGGGGGACGGGAAGGCGCAAAGAAGTTTGCCGACAGCCTGAAATTATTTTCGTTGCTGGCAAACGTCGCGGACGTGAAATCATTGGTTATCCATCCCGCGGGCACCACCCATTCCCAGTTATCCGAGAAGGAGCTGACCGAGCAGGGAATCAAAGGTTCCACCATAAGACTGTCCGTGGGATGCGAGCACATAGACGACATAATCGCGGATCTGAAACAGGCCCTCGACAAAGTCTGATTTACGTCGGAAACCCTGAGTAACACGAACAGATTATTGGATACATAACCCAATTATTGAATAGGTGTACGTATTCATACCCCCGATGTCAGAGGATGTCAGAATGGTTCCCGTTTTTCTCGCGCCGGCGAATCGGGAGATAACGGTGTTCGGCGGCGGCAAGGTCGCTTTAAGGAAATGCAGGCATTTCGAAGGATTCAGAATTAAAGTAATCGCGGAAAAAATACTGCCCGAGATAAGGGAGTTGGCCGAGGTTTGCGTCGAAACAACCGTGACGCCGTCCAACGCAGGCGAACTGATGGAGGGCGCGGACATCGTTTTGGCCTCAACGGATTCCAAAGAACTTAATCTTATGATAAGAGACGTCGCAATGAAAAAAGGCATACCCGTCAACTCCGCCCACGGCGGAGGGGACGTGCTGATCCCTTCGACGCTAAGACGGGACGGATTCACAGTCACGGTTTCTTCGGAAGGACGCGCACCGGCCTTCCCGCCTCACATAATCAAACAGATCGACGATTATCTGGACGACGGTTACGAAAAAATGCTGGAGCTTTTGGTGAAGATACGGCCCAAAGTCATGGAACAGATACCGACACAGCCGAAAAGAGCCGAAATACTTGCCGAAATCATCGAAGACCGAAACATTTGGGAACTGCTCCGTTCGGGCGATGCCGACGGTGCTTTCGACGCGGCAATCGAGAAGGGCGGATTGGAATGATCGTAAGTCTGCACGCAACCCATGAATCCGCCGACGGAACCGAATGTCTCAACGACATAGTTCCGAAGCTCGGCGAAGAAATAGAAGCGATGGTTTCCAGGGTTCCGGAAATCAGAGAATTCGTGATAATCAACACCTGCAACCGTTTTGAAATATACACCGCAACCGACAACAATGCCGAAGTCCGCAACGCTTTCGCTCAGATGATAAAGAAACTCTTCCCTTACGATACGCGTAAAATCACATACGTTTTGGAAGATTCCGCAAGCATCGGACATCTTTTCAGAGTCGTGTGCGGATTGGATTCCCTTATAGTCGGAGAAAACGAAATTCAGCATCAGGTAAAGGTTTCTTACGCAAAAGCAAGAGAAAACGGCAG